>NZ_RZPB01000592.1:0-3741 GCF_003998535.1 Mesorhizobium sp. M7A.F.Ca.AU.002.02.1.1
TGGTGTGATAGCCCAGGTCGAATTTCTCGCGGATTTCGGCCTCGGGCAGGGCAGCGGTCACTTCCTTGTCGGCCAGTAATTCTTCAAGAAAATCAGCGCCTTGCTCCCACACCCTCATGGCGTTGCGCTGGACCAGACGGTAGGAGTCTTCGCGAGACAACCCAGCCTGCGTCAGCGCCAGCATGACACGCTGCGAATGCACGAGGCCGCGGAACTTGTTCATGTTCTTCAGCATGTTGTCGGGATAGACGAGCAGCTTGTCGATGACGCCGGTCAGCCGCGACAGTGCGAAATCGAGCGTCACGGTGGCGTCAGGGCCGATCATGCGCTCGACCGAGGAGTGGGAAATGTCGCGCTCGTGCCAGAGCGCCACATTCTCCATCGCCGGCATCGCCATGGAGCGAACCATGCGGGCAAGGCCGGTGAGGTTTTCGGTCAGCACAGGGTTGCGCTTGTGCGGCATGGCCGACGAGCCCTTTTGGCCCGGCGAAAAATACTCTTCCGCTTCGAGCACTTCGGTGCGCTGCAAATGCCTTATCTCGATCGACAGCCGCTCGACCGACGAGGCGATGACGCCGAGCGTGGCGAAGAACATCGCGTGGCGATCACGCGGGATTACTTGTGTCGACACCGGCTCGGGCTTCAGGCCGAGCTTAGCCGCCACATGCTCCTCGACATAGGGGTCGATGTTGGCGAAGGTGCCGACCGCCCCGGAGATCGCACAGGTGGCGATATCCTCACGCGCGTACACCAACCGCTCGCGGCAGCGCGAGAACTCGGCATAGGCCTGCGCCAGCTTGACGCCGAAGGTCGTCGGCTCGGCATGGATGCCGTGGCTGCGGCCAATGGTGACGGTGTTCTTGTGCTCGAAGGCGCGGCGCTTGAGCGCTGCAAGCAGACCATCGATATCGGCGAGCAGGATGTCGCTGGCGCGGGTCAGCTGTACGGCGAAGCAGGTGTCGAGAACGTCGGACGAGGTCATGCCCTGGTGGATGAAGCGGGCGTCCGGCCCGACGAATTCGGCAAGATGGGTCAGGAAGGCGATGACGTCATGCTTGGTGACGCGTTCGATCTCGTCGATCGCCTCGACGTCGAATTTTGCGGCACTGCCCTTTTCCCAGATGGTTTTTGCCGCTTCCCTGGGGATGACGCCGAGTTCGGCCAGCGCATCGCAGGCATAGGCTTCGATCTCGAACCAGATGCGGAACCGGGTTTCTGGCGACCAGATGGCGACCATTTCCGGCCGGGAATAGCGAGGGATCATCGGTCAGTCCTGACATATCGAGAAGTTTGCCCGCGTCCTAACAGAGGCGAGCAAAATGCTCAACGCCGCTGGCGCGCAAACCAGACGCCCGCGGCAAACAGAGCGATGAAACCAACTGGAAAATAGAGCCGGATGCCCAGCACCACGAATTGATAGAGCGCAATCAACGTCGTGAAGACGAACTGGAGGACCCAGGTGCGGGTGAAAGCAGGCGCATGCCACTCGGCGTAGTAGGAGCGGTACTGCAGGGCAAACAGCCCGCCGGTCAGGCCGATCGTCGCCGCTGCTAGGCACACGAAGGCCGCGGCGAAAGCGACTTCCCAGCGTCTTCCCTGCGAGACCAGCCGCGCCGCGAACAGGCCGATCGGGAAGGCCAGCGCAGCTCCCGCCGCAAACAGCATGGTGACAATGCGGATTTTCGCCGGCGTCTCCCAGTCGCCCAAAAACAAGGTGAGGAGCGCGCTGGCGCCCATTGTCACAGCCCACAACAAGGCGCCGACAAGTGCTGTGCGCGGCGTCGGTATCGCGCGGCGAAGGCGGTTCAGCGCACGATCGCGCGCGGCGGGTTGAGCAGGGGGTGTCACAGGCGGCCGGTCACCGCGATCCAGCGAAAGTCCGGGCCTTCAAAGCCGTATTGGCGCACCGCGATCAGCACGGCATAGGCGCTGAGGCTGTCCATGGAAAAGGTCTGCACGGCGCCGATGCGATAGCCGTTCGGGCAACCCCGGCTTTTCGGTATCGCCTTGTCCTCGTGCAGCAGCTTGGTCGTGCCGCCATCCTGCGCCTCGATGCGCAGCAGCCGGAAGCCGTTGATTTCGCCCTGGCTCTCGCAGCCATCGGCGTTGTTCATGCCCAACTCGTCGAGCCGGAACTCGAGCGGTGGGTCGACCGGAGTGAAGATCGGGCGCGGATTGACCGCCATCCGGTGCGGATCCGCCGAAAGCTCGGTCACCGGGTTGAAACCCGCGGTGATGCCGCGGTTGGCGTCCAACTCGGCCTGGCTGACAATGGATTCGCCTTTTTGCCGGGCCTGAAGGCGCACCGCATCCAGTTTGGCATTCTCGTCCTCAAGCCGGACCCGGATCGGCGTGCCCTTCAGAAAGCTGTCGGTGCTGGTGTCGATGTAGTAGCGGTTGGCATAGGGAAAGCCCGATCCATCCTGCACGCCATATTCCTCGAAAGCGAAGACGCTGCCGTCCTTGGTGAAGCCGAGGATCTCAAGTTCAGCGACATCGCCGGCATGAGCCGCGATCGAGGTCGCAAGCTGTGCAAGCAGGCCAACGGCAAACAGAAAGAGCATTCGCATCGGTCTTCACCCCCGTGATCGTTTCAATCCCCTAGCACGACGGAATCAAAACGTCGTGCGGTGCGAAAGCCGATGCATCCAATCGGCCCGTCATTTGTTATTGTCGGCAGTCCCAATGGAGAACCACCATGACCGACACCAGCAAAATTCGTGAGCATATGGAAGTCGTCGGCGCCGATGGCGTGCATGTCGGCACTGTCGACAAGGTCGATGGCCAGCGCATCAAGCTAACCAAGGCCGATAGCGGCGAGGGCGCCCACAAGGGCCATCACCACTACATTCCCCTGAGCCTGATTGCCGAAGTCGACGGCAAGAAGGTCTGGCTGTCGGCGAATTCTGATGTCGCGGTGACGTTCGAGGAAGAAAAGTCCGATCCGGTCTGATTGATCGCTTCACTTCATGCGTGACGACCAGACCGGAAACAGATCGTTTTCGGCAGGTGTCGCGGCATAGACGCCTCGGCTGATGGCGCGCGCCATGGTGGCGCCGGCGGCGGCGTAGAGATCGATTGCTGCATCGGCGGAGAGTTCGATACCGCTCGTGCCGGTCGCCAGCGCGAACACAAGGTCGCCATCGGCCGGCGTGTGCGTCGGCCAGATGGCGCGCACGAATCCATCATGCGCCGACATCGCCAGGCGCTTGGCGGCAGCCTTTGTGAGCACCGCATCGGTGGCAATGACGGCGATGGTGGTGTTGCCGCCGGTCTCCGTCTGCCGGCCAAAATGTTTGTCGCGGTACTTCAAAAGAATCCGGTTCGCCTCGTCAGGCATCGGCGAGGGATAGCCAAGCCCACCGAATTCGTCGCCGATTTCGAACGGTGCCGCCCAGAAATGGCGGGTTCGGCCTGTGGTCACCGAACCGGTCGGATTGACGGCGGCCAGCGCGCCGATGGTGACGCCATTGTCGAGCAGCGTCGAGGCGGAGCCGAGGCCGCCTTTCAGCCCCGAAGTGAGCGCGCCGGTGCCGGCGCCGATGGTGCCGAGTTGGAAATCGGCGGTGGCGGTTTGCGCGGCTTCATAGCCAAGCTCGCGGTAGGGCGGATAACGGCCCCAATCCTTGTCGCCGCCATTGCGCAGGTCGAACAGGATCGCCGACGGCACGATCGGAACGCGAAAACCGCCGACCTCGAGGCCGATGCCGCGTTCACGCAACGCCGCCTGCACGCCGGAAG
>NZ_RZPB01000593.1:0-3728 GCF_003998535.1 Mesorhizobium sp. M7A.F.Ca.AU.002.02.1.1
ATCAGGGTCAGTGCGCCATTGGGTTCCATACTGGCTGCGACCACCTGCGCCGAGGTCATTCCCTTGGCCTCGAGCGCCGACTTGACCTTGGGTGTGGCGTCGATCGAGCTGCGCAGTTTCTTCAAGCCGTCATCGCCGCGCTGGGCGATCACCTGGTTGACCTGCGTCTGGGTGTCCTTTGGCAACTCGGTGATGTCGACGATGTTGACGCTCTGGATCGTCGGCACCGCGGGCTGAGCCTGGGGCGTGGCTGGAGCAGGCGTTGCCGGCGCCGGAGCGGGCTGTGGCGCGGGTTGCTCCTGGGCACTGGCGGCGCCCGCCAGCATCAGGCTGGCGGCGGCGGCAAGAACTATCGTTTTGCGCATGGATTTTCCTTTCCATCGATTGGCAAACGGTCGGTCTGGGGTGACGCCCTAACCTCAACCGCCAAATGGGATCAGAAGGTGTCGCCCAGCAGGTCATTGCGTGACCATAGGATGGCAGCAATGTGCAGCCGCGCTTCAATCCAACCGCATTTCGGCAAACCGCATTTCGGGAGCAATCGCTGATGGCCAGAATTACCCGCGCCGCCTACGCGCAGATGTACGGCCCGACGGTCGGCGACAGAGTACGGCTTGCCGACACCGAACTGTTCATCGAGGTCGAGAAGGATCTCACCATCCATGGCGAAGAGGTGAAATTCGGCGGCGGCAAGGTGATCCGCGACGGCATGGGCCAGAGCCAGGTTTCCAGGGCGCAAGGCGCCGTCGATACCGTGATCACCAACGCGCTGGTGATCGATGCCAGTGCAGGCATCTTCAAGGCCGATGTCGGGCTTCGCGACGGGCGCATCGCGGCCATCGGCAAGGCCGGCAATCCGGACACGCAGGATGGCGTCACCATCATCATCGGCCCCGGCACCGAGATCATCGCCGGCGAAGGCAAGATCCTGACATCAGGCGGCTTCGACGCGCATATCCACTTCATCTGCCCGCAGCAGATCGAGGAAGCGCTGATGTCAGGCATCACCACCATGCTCGGCGGCGGCACGGGCCCGGCGCACGGCACGCTGGCCACCACCTGCACGCCGGGGCCATGGCACATGGCCCGCATGATCCAGTCCTTCGACGCCTTTCCGATGAACATCGGCCTGTCGGGCAAGGGCAATGCCTCGCTGCCCGCCGCGCTCGAGGAAATGGTGCTGGGCGGCGCCTGCTCGCTGAAGCTGCACGAGGACTGGGGCACGACGCCGGCGGCCATCGATTGCTGCCTGTCGGTCGCCGACGATTACGACGTGCAGGTGATGATCCACACCGACACACTGAACGAATCCGGCTTTGTCGAGAACACGGTCGCCGCCATCAAGGGCCGCACCATCCACGCCTTCCACACCGAGGGCGCCGGCGGCGGCCACGCGCCCGACATCATCAAGGTCTGCGGCCTGCCCAACGTCATCCCGTCCTCGACCAATCCGACGCGGCCCTACACGGTCAACACGCTGGCCGAGCATCTCGACATGCTGATGGTCTGCCATCATCTGTCGCCGTCGATCCCCGAAGACATCGCCTTTGCCGAAAGCCGCATCCGCAAGGAGACCATCGCGGCGGAAGACATTTTGCACGACATCGGCGCCTTCTCGATCATCTCGTCGGATTCGCAGGCCATGGGCCGCGTCGGCGAAGTCGCGATCCGGACCTGGCAGACCGCCGACAAGATGAAACGCCAGCGCGGCTCGCTGCCGCAGGAGACCGGCAACAACGACAATTTCCGCGTCCGCCGCTACATCGCCAAATACACGATCAACCCGGCCATCGCGCATGGGCTGTCGAAAGACATCGGCTCGATCGCGGTTGGCAAACGCGCCGACCTGGTGCTGTGGAACCCGGCCTTCTTCGGCGTCAAGCCGGACATGGTGCTGATCGGCGGCATGATCGCCGCAGCCCCGATGGGCGACCCCAACGCCTCGATCCCGACGCCGCAGCCGATGCATTACCGGCCGATGTTCGGCGCCTATGGCAAGGCCAGGACCAACTCGTCGGTGACGTTCGTTTCCAAGGCAGCGCTCGAGTCGGGACTGCATGGCAGGCTCGGTGTCGACAAGCAGTTCGTCGCCGTCGAAAACACCCGCGGCGGCATCGGCAAGCATTCGATGGTGCTCAACGACGCCACGCCGCATGTCGAGGTCGATCCGGAAACCTACGAGGTGCGCGCCGACGGCGAGTTGCTGACCTGCGAGCCGGCGACGGTGCTGCCGATGGCGCAACGGTATTTTCTGTTTTGAAGCGGCGCTTCCACCGGGCGAGCATTATCCGTTGCAGCCCTTGGTGGAAGGCAGCACTATGCGGCCAACCAACAGCTGCATTGTGATCGAGCATGACCACCGAAATCGCTTCCGCCCACGACATCTTCCCGCACATCCGCATCGTCATGGGCATGGTGATCGGGCTTGGTGTCGCCCGCCTGCTGTCGGGGGTGGCGCGCATCGTCCAGCATCCCGGCCAGTACAAGCTCTATACCGTGCATCTGGCCTGGGTCGTCTCGGTGCTCCTGATGCTGGTGCATTTCTGGTGGTGGGAGTTCGGCCTCTACGCCGTCGAGATCTGGACCTTCGGCAAATATTTGTTCATCATTTTCTACGCGATCACGCTGTTCCTGCTGTGCGCGCTTTTGTTTCCCGATTCGATGCTGGACTACACCAGCTACGAGGATTTCTTCTATTCGCGGCGGGCGTGGTTCTTCGGCCTGCTGGCGGCGACCTATCTGCTCGACGTGGTCGACACGCTGCTGAAGGGGCCGGAGCATTTCGCCCGCTTCGGCAGCGAGTATCTGTTCCGCACGCCCGTCTTCGTCGCGCTCTGCATCATCGCGATCCTGGTGCGCGACCGCCGCTTCCACATCGCCTTTGTCACGGCGGCGCTTATCTACCAGATATCGTTCATCCTGCGGCTCTTCGACACCATCGTCTGAACGAACGCGATGGTCTAGCTTTGTTGGGGAAAGGCAGGGTTCGACATGTACAAGGCCATTGGATCGCGCGTGTGCGGGCACAAGCAAATGGGAAATCCATGAAATGAAACTCAACCTCAACACCGACTTCACCAAATTCCCGCGCGTCGTCTCGGTGCTGTCCGCCGGCGCTGCCGGAACCACCCTACCGTCCGGCCGGGCCATTCTCGCCCATGACGAGCGGCATCTGCGCCGCCGGGCCATCGAACTTGCCGACGGCAGCAAGGTGCTGGTCGACCTGCCCGAACCCGTCGCCTTGAACGATGGCGACCGGCTGGTGCTGGAGAATGGCGGCCATATCGAGATCATCGCGGCACCGGAAGAGGTCTACGACATCCGCGCCCGCGATGGCGTGCATCTGGCCGAACTCGCCTGGCATATCGGCAACCGCCATCTCGCGGCAGGCATCGAGGCCGGACGCATCCTCATCCTGCGCGACCATGTCATCAAGGCGATGCTGGAGGGGCTGGGCGCCACCGTGACCGACGTTTCCGAACCGTTCAAGCCGGTGCGCGGCGCCTATTCCGGCCATGCTGGGCAAAGCCACGATCACGGCCATGCGCATGCGCACGCCGAAGCGCACAGCCATTCTCATGGCGAAGCGCATTCCCATTCGCACAGTCATGCCGGCCATCACCACGATCATGACTGACCAGCCTTCGAACATCGCCCTGCTGCGGCTGATGGCGTGGCTGTCGCCTGCCTTTCCGGTCGGCGGCTTTTCCTACAGCCATGGTCTCGAG
>NZ_RZPB01000594.1:0-3725 GCF_003998535.1 Mesorhizobium sp. M7A.F.Ca.AU.002.02.1.1
CTTCGTCCGACATCGATTTCGCCGTCTCCAGTTCGGCGATCAGCGCATCCTTTTCGGAGCGGAACGACAGCATCATCAGGGACGAGTGGTTCAGATGACGGGCCACATAGGCGAAAAACGGCAGCGACACGACCAGCAGCGCGGCCATGATCGCCTCGACCGGCATCCATAGCTTGGCGCCGGCATAGGCGTAGAGCGCCACGGGAACGGCAAAGGTCGCCAGCAGCGCGCCCCGCAGAGACGAGGTCATCACCGCGGTCGCCGCCATGGCGAACAACAGCACCACGGCCTTGACGATGTGGAACGGATCGACCTCGCAGACGCTGCAGCCAAGCCACACGAACCAAGCCCAGCCGAGACCGCACAGGAAATGGCCGATCAGGAATTCCCGCCGTGCTTGCAAAGGGTTGAGCTCGGAAGCTTCAGTGCGCTCGATGCGCCGCGCCATGACGGCAACGATAGTGTAGCAGGTTAGCGTGAACAGCGCCCAAAGCCCGATCTCATTGCCGATTCCGGCCAGCCGGCCACCCGCGGCAATCGCCAGCACGAGAAGCGGGATGGCGATGGCGCCGCTTGTCATCGCTCGGGCATGCAGCTTCAGCAGTTCGCGATCGAAATCGGGATTGCCGGCCTGCTGCGAAAGACGGTCACGCGTCTTGCGCACCGCGCGCGCGACATCGCTGTTGCGATGGCGTTTCCTGCGGTCCACAATGAACTTGTCCGCTGTGTTCGAGCGTTGCAAGGGCATCAAAACTTCAATTTATGCGAGCAGCGGTTTCCAAGTGTTAAGCTACGTTCGAATGATTAACCAACCGTTTGCCATATGAGCCGTTCATGGTCGCCGAGGCCGCGCCGGCGATACGTTGCGCGCCCCAGAAGCCTGTGGCGCCGGCTGGTGGATTACGGGCTTGCCGTCATCATCCTCGGACTGCTGATCCTGCTGGCGGCCCGCCTCGACCGGGTGGAGACACGCAAGACGCAAGGCGTGGCAATCATCAACGACGGCGATTCGATCACGCTTGGCACCGAGCGTATCCGCATGCGCGGCATCGATGCTCCGGAATATACGCAGACCTGCCGCAAGAACGGCGCGGACTATTCCTGCGGCACGCTTGCGCGTCAGTCGCTCGTTCGCCTGATCGCCGGCAAGCCCGTCTCTTGTACCGGCTGGCAGCGTGATCGTTATGGCCGGCTGCTCGGCGACTGCACCGCCGGCGGCAAGGATCTCAACCGCGCGCAGGTCGAGGCGGGCTGGGCGGTTGCCTATGGCGACTTCGAGAGCGAGGAAGCCATCGCCCGCGCGGCAAAGGCCGGCATCTGGGCGGGAACGTTCGATCAGCCGCAGAATTGGCGAGACAGCCATCACGGCGAAGTCGTCGAGAAGAAGCACGGCACACTGGCGTCGATCGGCGATGCCGTGCGCGAGATTTTTCGCTTCTGGTGATGCGCATCCTGGAACTGGAACCGAGGACGAACAGGAGGATGGAATGAAGCTCTTCGACGGTGGCCGGGCGCCCAATCCAAGGCGGGTCCGCGTTTTCCTGGCCGAGAAAGGCATCGAGGTTCCGCAGGTGCCCATCGATATGGGCGCGTTGGAACACAGGCAACAGGCGGTCAGCTCGCGCAACCCCTTGCAGCGTCTGCCGGTGCTGGAGCTCGACGACGGCACCGTCATCACCGAATCCGTCGCCATCTGCCGCTATTTCGAGGAGCTGCATCCCGAACCGGCCCTGTTCGGGCGTGGCGCACTCGGCAAGGCGCAGGTCGAGATGTGGCAGAGGCGGATGGAATTCAATTTGCTCAGCTGCGTCACGCAGGCCTTCCGGCACATCCATCCGGCCATGAAGGAATGGGAAATCCCGCAGGTCCCTGAATGGGGTGAGGCCAACAAGCCGAAGGCCGTGGCGTTCCTCAGGCTGCTGGACGGCGAACTGGGCAGCCGGGAGTTCATCGCCGGTGACAGCTATTCGATCGCCGACATCACCGGCCTGATCGCTGTCGACTTCATGAAGCCGGCACGCATCAAGGTACCGGATGAGTGCGCGAATGTGTTGCGCTGGCATCAAGCCGTTTCCAGCCGGCCGAGCGCATCAGCCTGAGAATGACTGCCGAACTCGAAAACCTCGTCGCCAGGGTCCGCGCCTGCCGCATCTGCGTGGAAAATCCGGCCGGCAAGCCGTTGCCGCATGAGCCGCGACCAGTGCTGCGCCCATCATCCACCGCCCGGATCCTGATCGCCAGCCAGGCGCCCGGCACCAAGGTGCATCTGTCGGGCATGCCGTTCACCGACGCTTCCGGCGACCGCCTGCGCAGCTGGCTTGGCGTGACGAGCGACGAATTCTACGACATCGAAAAATTCGCAATCGTCCCGATGGGCTTCTGCTTTCCCGGCCAGGATGCCAAGGGGGGAGATCTGCCGCCGAGGCGCGAATGCGCGGCGGCCTGGCGCGCACCTTTGATGGCCTCTATGCCACGGATCGATCTGGTGCTGACGATCGGTATCTACGCGCAGTCCTGGCACATGGGTGCGGCGCGCCGGCCCTCACTGACGGAAACGGTCATGGACTGGCGCTCCATCTGGGAGAATTCCATCGGTCCGAAAGTGCTGCCGCTGCCGCATCCCTCGTGGCGCAACACGGGCTGGCTGAAGAAGAATCCGTGGTTTGAAATGGATTTGCTGCCTTTTCTGCGTTCGGAAATCCGCTATCGCCTCGGCTGACCTTTCAGCAAGAAATCACTCGCTTTTTGCCCGATCAGCAGAATTTCTTTCTTGTGAAAGGCCTGGATAAGGCAGAGTATAGGCATTCTATTCCCTTGGGAGCACGATATGGATCGCCTCGATAGAAAAATTCTCCGCCTCTTGCAGGAGGACGCGACACTCGCGGTCGCCGATGTCGCCAAGAAAGTCGGGCTGTCGACGACGCCTTGCTGGAGACGCATCCAGAAGCTCGAGGAAGAGGGCGTCATCAAGCGGCGCGTTGCCATTCTCGACCATGAAAAGGTCAATGTGCGCGTCACCGTCTTCGTGTCGATCCGCACCAATTCGCATAGCCATGAATGGCTGCGGCGTTTCTCGGAAGTCATCCAGGAGTTTCCCGAGGTGGTCGAGTTCTACCGCATGAGCGGCGACGTCGATTATCTCCTGCGCGTCGTGGTGCCCGACATCGCGGCCTATGACGCCTTCTACAAACGGCTGATCGCCAAGATCGAAATCCGTGATGTGTCGTCGTCCTTCGCCATGGAGCAGATCAAGTACACGACCGAAATCCCGCTCGACTACATGGTTCTGGACAAGGAATCGGGTGCCAACGCTGCCTGAGCTGAACGTCACATAAAGTCGTCCCGCTTAGTTCTTCTTTTTGTTGAGGAAACTCCAGGGTGAGTTCACCGGCAGCGTGATCGTATCCGGCACGGTCTCGACGCTCACCACATCTGCCTTGCGCACGCTGTAGCCAGACTGGATGATGCTGACGCCGTCGAGGATGAACAGCTGGCTCTTCTCCATGTCCGGCTTCAGCGCGCCGGTGACCGCTACAGGCTGATAGGCCTCGGACATCTTGTAGGGACGGGCCGGCGTAACCAAGACAATCTGGTTGGGCGGCGGCGTCGGCATGTGACTGCAGGCACCCGTCCAGGGTACCAGCAGGAACTGGTAGACAAGATCACCGTCGCGATCGACCGGCAATGCGTAGCCGGCTAGCTGAATGCTTTTGTCCTGAAGATTG
>NZ_RZPB01000595.1:0-3719 GCF_003998535.1 Mesorhizobium sp. M7A.F.Ca.AU.002.02.1.1
TGATGAAGGAGATCGGCCTGGCATCGCTGGACAGGCTGGGAGAGTTCATCTTCACGCGCACGCATGACGCGACGCTGGAGCGCATCAAGGCGCTGCCGAAAGGCACCTGGTCGAACGAGTTGGTGACCGACGGCTACGATACGCCGGTCAAGCTGGTGGCAGCT
Source organism: Mesorhizobium sp. M7A.F.Ca.AU.002.02.1.1 (assembly GCF_003998535.1). Lineage (NCBI taxonomy): Bacteria > Pseudomonadati > Pseudomonadota > Alphaproteobacteria > Hyphomicrobiales > Phyllobacteriaceae > Mesorhizobium > Mesorhizobium sp. M7A.F.Ca.AU.002.02.1.1. The sequence goes on from NZ_RZPB01000595.1 coordinate 165, forward strand.
GTCTCGATTGAGGACGACCATTTGAATGTCGATTTCTCCGGCACCGATCCGACAAGCCGATGGGGCATCAACGTTCCGATCATCTACAGCAAGGCCTATGCCTGCTACGCCCTGAAATGCGTCGTGGCGCCGGAGATCCCGAACAATGCGGCCTCGCTTGCTCTGTTCACTATATCGTCGCCGACCAACATCCTGAACGCCCCGCGGCCGGCGCCGGTCTCCCTGCGGCACGTCATCGGCCATATGGTGCCCGATCTGGTGCTGGGCGCGCTGGCCAAGGCGCTGCCGGGCCAGATCCTTGCCGAAGGGGCGGCGGCACTGTGGAACATCCACATCTCGGTCAGGCCGGTCGCCGGGAGCGATGGACGCCGCGCCGAGGTGCTGATGTTCAATTCCGGCGGCATGGGGGCCCGCCCGACGTTGGACGGGCTGTCCGCCACCGCCTTTCCGTCCGGTGTCCATACCATGCCGATCGAGGCGACCGAGCACACCGGGCCGATCGTCATCTGGCGCAAGGAACTGCGTCCCGATTCCGGGGGCGACGGGGAATTTCGCGGCGGCCTCGGCCAGATCCTCGAAATCGCGGCCACTGAAGGCCACGAGTTCGATTTTTCCGCCATGTTCGACCGGGTCAACCATCCGGCCAAGGGACGCGATGGCGGCAAGGACGGGATAGCCGGCATCGTCAGGCTCGACGATGGCACGCTGATGCGCCCCAAGGGCTGGCAGCACGTTCCGGCAGGGCGTCGTCTGGTGCTGGAACTTCCTGGCGGTGGCGGCTATGGCGATCCCTCCAGGCGCAGTACGGAGGCGCGGGCACAGGACGTGTCCAGGGGCTATATTTCGGAGAAAAGCCGATGAGCTACATTTCCTCGCGCCTGTCCGTGGTCAAGCCGTCGGCTTCGATGGCCGCCTCGCAGGCGGCCAAGGCGCTACGGGTCAAAGGCGTCGACGTCATCGACCTTGGCCTTGGCGAACCTGATTTTCCGACGCCTGCCCACATCATCGAAGCGGCCTATGCAGCCGCCAAAGCGGGCCAGACCCTCTACACCGCCGCAGCCGGCTCGCCGGAAGTGCGCGAGGCCGTGGCCGGGAAGTTCAGGCGCGAGAACGGACTGGACTACACGGCCGACGACATCGTCGTGGCCAACGGCGCCAAGCAGATCATCTTCAACGCGCTGATGGCGACGCTGGAACCCGGCGACGAGGCCATCCTGCCCGCGCCCTATTTCGTCTCCTATCCTGAGATGGTGAAGCTGCTAGGCGGCACGCCCGTCACGGTCGAATGCAGGGAAAGCGGCGGCTTCAGGCTGACGCCCGAACTCTTGGAAAAGGCGATCGGGCCGAGAACCAAGTGGCTGTTCCTGAACATGCCCGGCAATCCATCCGGAGCGGTCTACTCGGCCGACGATCTCAAGGCGCTTGGCGCTGTCCTTGCCAGGCATCCGCAGGTGCTCATCCTGTCGGACGAGATCTATGAGCACATCATCTTCGATAACCGCGAATTCGTATCCTTCGGCAAGGCCTGCCCTGACCTCAAGGACCGAAGCCTCATCGTCAACGGCGTGGCCAAGGCCTATGCGATGACCGGCTGGCGTGTCGGTTATGCAGCCGGCCCGGCACCACTCGTCAAGGCGATGTCGATCATCCAGAGCCAGTCGGTCACTTCGGTCTGCTCGATTGCCCAGGCGGCGACGGTCGCCGCACTGAATGGCCCGCAGGACGAGGTGGCTCGTTTCCGCGATGCATTCGAGGCGCGCAGGAACCTGGTCGTCGATGGCATAAGGCGCATCAACGGCCTGACGCTGCCGCCGCCGGAAGGAGCTTTCTATGCCTATATCGGTTGCGCCAGCCTGATCGGCCGCAGGACCCCAAAAGGCGTCATGCTGGAGGACGATACGGCGGTGGCGACCTATCTTCTGAACGAAGGCCGCGTGGCCTCGGTGCCGGGCACTGCCTACGGACTTTCACCTTATTTTCGTATCTCCACCGCCACCAGCGAGGAGGTGCTTGCCGAGGCGATCGCGCGGATCAACGCCGCCGTCGCGCAAGTGGAGTAGACCATGCCGCATTACGAACGCATCCTGATCACCGGCGCCGCCGGCCGGCTTGGCTCGGAACTGCGAAAGGGGCTGGTGCCGCTGGCAAAAACGATCCGCCTGGCGGGTCGCGAACCGTTCGGCGATCTTGCTCCTCACGAGGAAGAAGCGGTCTTCGATCTCGCCGACATGGAGGCTACACTTGCGGCCACCAAGGACTGCGACGCGATCGTGCATTTCGGCGGTGCGCCGCTTGAATGCGAATGGCAAACGATCCTGGATTCCAGCATTCGCGGATCCTACCACATCTACGAAGGCGCCCGGAAACACGGCGTGAAGCGGGTTATCTATGCTTCCTCGGTGCATGCCATCGGCTATCATGAAGTCGAAGCCCATATCGGCGTCGATGCGCCGGTGCGCCCCGACAGCCTCTACGGCGTGTCGAAGAATTTCGTCGAAAGCCTGAGCCGGCTCTACTGGGACAAGTTCGGCATTGAGACGGCTTGCCTGCGTATCTTCTCGTCCTTTCCCGAACCGGCCGACCGACGCATGCTGTGGTCGTATCTTTCCTTCGCCGACTGCGTTCGTCTGGTCGAAGCAGCACTGACGGCGCCGCGCGTCGGGCACACAATCTCGTTCGGCATATCCGACAACAAGCTGAAAATGGTCGACAACAGCGGCGCCAACCATCTGGGGTTCATCCCGCAAGACAGCGCCGAGCCATTCCGCGCAGCGGTCGAGGCGAAGACGCAGATTCCGGATCCCAAGGCGCCATCGGTGAAGTATCTGGGCGGGTGGTTCTGCGAGCTTGGCCATCCGGACGACAAGCGGGCGTAACTATCAAAAAACCAATCCGCTAGATGGCGAAGACGAAACATCCACCAACACCCCTACGGCTCCCTGCAATTCACGGCGACAGCCGAATAATGATCATGAAGCGCTTCCGGGACGTTCAGGCCAGGGCGACACCGGCGATCGTGCAAGACCGTAGGCTCCGGCGATCACCCCCATGCCTCCGGTGTGCTTCTGAGGTTCGGTGCCGTCTGCCATGTAGGCTTCCGCGATCACCTGTTCTGATGCAGGATCGTCTCGGCCGCAATGAAGCCCCAGGTCAGGTTCGGGCCGAGCGTGGTGCCGGCCCCTACGGCGCGCGTGCCGATGGGGTTGGCCATCGCAAGCCCTGCCGCATAAAGGCCGGGAATGATCGAGCCGTCCGGTCTCAACACCTGCGCCCGCTCGTTGGTCCGGGCCCCGCCCTTGGTGCCGAGGATCGAGCGATTGATCGTCATGCCGACGTAGGGCGCCTTGTCGATCGGCTTCAGCCGGTTCTCGGGGCCATGCGCCTTGTATGCCTCCCAACCATTATCGCCGCGGTGGAAGTCCGCATCGTGCCCGTTCTCGCAAAAGCCGTTCCAGCGCGCGATCGTCTCCTCCAGCGCCGCCGCCGGCAACCCGAGCTTGGCGGCAAGGCCAGCGATGGTATCGGCCTTCTTGATCCAGTCGCGCTCGTAGGAGG
>NZ_RZPB01000596.1:0-3718 GCF_003998535.1 Mesorhizobium sp. M7A.F.Ca.AU.002.02.1.1
TCTACAACGACGCATCGAGCCTGACCGCCAACATCACCGCCACCGCGGGCGGCAACTTCGAGCACCTGGTGATCGGCACCGGCACGGCGACGGCCAACGTCACCGACACCACCACCGACGCGACGGTCAACCTGAGCGCCTCGACGGTCGCCGAGGGCGCGGTCGCCAACTACGTGTTCACGGCGACGCTGTCGGACGCCTCGCATGGCGTCACCACGATCACCACCGACAAGGGCGACATCACCATCGCCGATGGCCAGACCACCGGCACGCTGACGATCGCCTCGGGCAATGGCGAGGACGTCTACAACGACGCATCGAGCCTGACCGCCAACATCACCGCCACCGCGGGCGGCAACTTCGAGCACCTGGTGATCGGCACCGGCACGGCGACGGCCAACGTCACCGACACCACCACCGACGCGACGGTGAATCTCAGCACGTCGAACGTTACGGATCACGATACCAACGTCACCTTCACGGCGACGTTGAGCAACGCCTCGCAAGGCGTCACCACGGTCCACACCGACCATGGCGACATCACCATCGCTAACGGCCAGACCGTTGGCACACTGGTGATCGCAACCCCCAACGCATCAAGCCTGTCCGCGACCATCACCGGCACCTTGGGCGGCAACTTTGAACACCTGGTGGTCGGCACCGGCACGGCGACGGCGCAGATCATCGACGCAACTGCGCCGACCGTGACGATTACCGACGACGAGCCGGCGGCGACGGCCAACATTGCCGGTGGCAATGTCCTCTACACCTTCACCTTCAGCGAGCCTGTCACCGGATTTGTTACATCAGATATCGTTGTGGGAGGCGGTACCAAGGGTACGTTCACCGCGGTGAGCAGCACGGTTTACACCTTGGATGTGATCCCAACCGCGAATACGCAGGCCGGTATCATCACCGTAGATGTGGCGGCAGGCGCGGCCAACGATGCAGCCAGCAACGGCAACACGGTGGCGATCCAGGCGACGCAAGCTTACGACACCAAGGCGCCGACGGTTATCATCACCGACGACGAGCCGGCGGCGACGGCCAACATTGCCGGTGGCAGTGTCCTCTACACCTTCACCACCAGCGAGAGCGTTGGCAGCACGCTGACCATTGCGGACGTGACGGTAACGGGCGGCACGGTCGGTGCGCTGACGCAAGTCGGCACCAGCAACGTATATAACCTGACCGTGACCCCGACGGCCAACGTCGATGCCGGCACGATCAGTGTAACAGTGAACCAGGTTGGCATCACCGATACGGCGGGCAATTCGGGGACCGGCACTGTCAATGCCACCCAGGCCTACGATACCAAGGCGCCGACCGTTTCGGTCGACATCATCGCCCCAGACCTGCCGGCAGGCGGGACATCACAGGTAAAGTTTGTCTTCAGCGAAGTCCCTACCGGTTTCACGGCGGCCGACATCATTGTGACGTCAGGCAGCGGCTCGATCACCAGCGGGCCGACCATAGACGCCACAGATCCAACCGGCAAAACCTATGTCGCAACGTTCACCGCATCTTCGACTTTTGTCGGAAACGCGACCGTTTCAGTGAGCTCGGGAAGCTATACGGATGCAGCTCTGAACACAGGCTCCGGAGGCAACGACACGGTATTCGAGGGCTTTACCTTTGACGCAGCGACGAAGGAAAACGGGCAAAGCGGCAATTTCACTCTTTCCGGGCACTATAATACCGGTGTGACGATACGCGCGTACTGGGACGTCGACAATCCGACCCACGCAGTTGCCGTGACGCTGAATGGCGATGGCACCTGGAGCGGGGCTAAGACCAACCTGGGCAACAACACCGGAGCCCACACCTTCTTTGTGGTCGCTACGACAGGCAGCAGTACCATTGTCCAATCCATCGGTGTCACAGCGCCCGCCGGCATTGCCGGAGAGGCTGTGAACTTGGGACTTACCGATCCAGCCGGCCACGATGGCGCGATTACGCTCACGATTAGTGACGTCCCCGACGGATGGACGATCGATGGGGGCACCCGCAACGCGGACGGCTCTTGGACCGCAACAACCACGAATGTTTCCGCCCTGACCGTCACGACGCCGGTCACCTATACCGGTGCACACGTGCTCAACGTGACCGGGACCTGGAGTAACGAGGACGGGACCACCGGGACCATGACCATCGCGGACAACGTGGAAATCTATGCCAAGGGTTCGCCCATCTTTGCTTTGTCTGGAAACGACTACCTGACCGGGTCCAGCGGCAACGACCTCTTCGTCTTCTCGCAGCCGATCGGTGCCGACACGGTGCACAATTTCGACGCCGCGGCCGACCAGATCGACCTTATCGGCTACAACGGACTGGCGGACTTTGCCGACCTGCAGACCCATATCGCCGACGATGCCCACGGCAACGCGGTGATCACGCTGGGCGATGGGCAGTCGATCACGCTGGATGGCGTGCACTCGGGCGCGCTGACGGCAGGCAATTTCGTCTTCGACCAGACGCCGGTGGTCAACAATGCCGGCACCATGACGATCGGCGACGGCGCCTTGCTGCCGCTGAGCGGCATGATCAACAATAGCGGCCTCATCTCGCTGGACTCGACCGGCGGTGAAACGCTGCTGCAAATCATCCAGCATGGCGTGACCCTGCAGGGCGGCGGGCAGATACTGTTGTCCGACAGCGCCGCCAACGTGATCTCCGGCACGGGGCCGGACGTCACTCTGGTCAATGTCGACAACACGATATCGGGCGCCGGCCAGTTGGGCGGCGGGATGCTGAGCCTCGACAACCAGGGCACCATTATCGCCTCCGGCGCGAATGCGCTGGTCATCGATACGGGGGGCAGCGTCGTCACCAACTCCGGAACATTGGAGGCGACCGGTTCAGGTGGACTGACGATCACCGGCGGGCTGGCGAATTCCGGCATGCTGTTGGCCAATGGCGGCGACATAGTCATCCATGGCCAGGTCACCGGCGACGGCGATGCCACGATCGGCAACCTGTCGAAGCTTGAGTTCGGCAGCGCCTCGTCGACGGATGTCACCTTCGCGCACGATGCGGCCGGCACGCTGCAGCTCGACGATTCCTTCGATTTCAGCGGGCGGATCGGCGGCATCACCAATGACGACAGGCTTGAGCTCGAGGACATCCTGTTCGGCGCGGGAACGACGGCCGTCTACCAGGCAAACCAGGATGGCAGCGGCGGAACGCTGACCGTTTCGGACGGCACCCACGGTACCGCGCTGCATCTGGTCGGCAGCTACGATGCGAACGGCTTCAAGCTTGCCGATGACGGCCAAGGCCATACCGCCGTTTCGTACAATCCGGCGGAATTCACGCTGACGGGCGTTGGCAATGGAGCAATTTCAAGCGACTTCGTGGTGTGAACCAAAAGGCCGCCGCCAGCGGCGGCCCACCTGGCCTGATGCGTATCGAGTGGGGTTCTGGACGTGGATAGCAAATCTCGAATTGTGAAGGATGCGCTTCGGGCCTGCCGCCGCTATTTCCTGGTAGCGGCGGCGTTCAGCCTGGCCATCAATCTGCTCTATCTCGCGTCCCCACTCTACATGCTGCAGATCTACGACAGGGTCGTTACCAGCGGCAGCGAAACCACGCTGGTGATGCTGACCCTGGTGTTGCTGGCGGCCTTTCTTTCGCTGGCCGGCCTCGACCTGGTGCGCGCCTCCATCCTGACGCGTGCCAGTGCGCGGCTCGACCGGCTGCTGTCGGCAAAAGTCCTGGC
>NZ_RZPB01000597.1:0-3705 GCF_003998535.1 Mesorhizobium sp. M7A.F.Ca.AU.002.02.1.1
TTCCAGAGGCAAAAAACGCGACGGATTAAGCGTGTTCACAAGCGGACGATTATCATATAGGTTCCGCCGAAATTCCGGCCAGGGTGCTGGAACTACCATCCAAGCAAAGGTATCGAATGCCGAAGGAAGAAGTCCTCGAGTTTCCGGGTGTCGTGACGGAATTGTTGCCGAACGCGATGTTCCGGGTAAAGCTCGAAAACGAACACGAAATCATCGCCCATACGGCCGGCCGCATGCGCAAGAACCGCATCCGCGTGCTGACCGGCGACAAGGTTCTGGTCGAGATGACGCCATACGACCTGACCAAGGGCCGCATCACCTATCGTTTCAAGTAAGCAAAGCCCGACTGGTCCGCGATGAGCATTTTGCAGAAGCTGGTGCTTGCCTCGGGTTCGCCGCGCCGAATCGAGCTCTTGCAGCAGGCCGGGATCGAGCCGGACCGCGTGCTGCCGGCCGATATCGACGAGACGCCGCTGCGTGCCGAGCATCCGCGCTCGCTGGCCAAGCGGCTGTCGAAGGAAAAGGCCGAAAAGGCGTTTGCGTCACTGAAGACCGAAGCCGACTATGCGCCGGGTTTCGTGCTGGCCGCCGACACGGTGGTTGCCGTCGGGCGGCGCATCCTGCCCAAGGCAGAAACCCTCGACGACGCCGCCAACTGTCTCGGGCTGTTGTCGGGCCGTTCGCATCGGGTCTATTCCGGCATCTGCCTTATCACCCCGGGTGGCAAGCTGCGCCAGCGCCTGGTCGAGACGCGGGTGCGTTTCAAGCGGCTGCCGCGCGAAGAGATCGACGCCTATATCGCCTCGGGCGAATGGCGCGGCAAGGCGGGCGGCTACGCCGTCCAGGGCCTCGCCGGCGCCTTCGTCGTCAAGCTGGTCGGCTCCTACACCAACATCGTCGGGCTGCCGCTGTATGAGACCATCGCGCTGCTGAGCGGCGAAGGCTTCAAGGTGCATGGCGGCTGGCTGGCGGGAACCCGGCTGTGAATTCCGATCCCAAAGTCACGCCCTTGCGCCCAAAGCGCCCCTGTCCCGAATGCGGCAAGCCCTCGGCGCGCGACAGCTTTCCGTTCTGCTCGACGCGCTGCAAGGACATCGACCTCAACCGCTGGCTGAAGGGCGCCTATGTCATCAAGGCCCGCGATGACGAGGAAGAGACGGATCCCGACGCTCCGAAATGAGGTCGTCAGGCGGCCTCGGTCTTGCGCGCCACCCGCGCCCAGCCCGGCAGCCAGTCGCCGTGAGCGGCCAAGAGATCGTCGACCAGTGACCAGATCTGGTCGAGATCGAGTTCGGCCGCGGTGTGCGGATCCATCATCGCCGCGTGGTAGATGTGCTCGCGGTTCTCGGTCATCAGAGCCCGCACCGTCAGTTCCTGCACGTTGATGTTGGTGCGGATCAGCGCGGTCAATTGCGGCGGCAGCTCGCCTATATAGGTCGGCTGGATGCCGGAGGCATCGACCAGGCACGGCACTTCGGCGGCGCAATCCCGAGGCAGCGAGGTGATGCAGCCATTGTTGCGGACATTGCCGTAGATCACCGACGGCTCGCCGGTCCAGACTGAATTCATGATCGAGGAGGCATATTCCCGGGACTGCTCTACCTCGATGCGATCGGCCGAGCGATAGGCTTCAGCCTGCCCCTTCCAGCGCTCGATCTGCTCGATGCAGCGCTTGGGATATTCATCAAGCGGGATGCCGTACTTCTCGATCAGGTCCGGGCGGCCGTCCTTGATGAAATAGGGCGTATATTCGGCAAAATGCTCCGAGCTCTCGGTGACGAAATAGCCGAGCCTGGTCAGCATCTCGTAGCGCACCTTGTTGGCACAGCGCGGGTTCCAGCCGGGCTTGGGCGCGCGGCCTTCGCGATAGGCGCGCACGAGATCTGGGTAGAGGTCGCGGTAGGAACCGTCCGGCTGGCGATGCTCGAACTTCAGATAGAACGCCATGTGGTTGATGCCGGCCGAGCGATAGCGGATCCCTTCGTAGGGAAGGTCGAGGTCTTCAGCCAGCTCCATTGCCGTGCCCTGCACCGAATGGCAGAGGCCGACCTGCCTGATCTCAGGGTATTTCTCTGCTATCGCCCAGGTGTTGATCGCCATCGGGTTGACATATTGCAGCATGATCGCCTGCGGGCAGACGGCGAGCATGTCTTCGCACACCTTCCACAGATGCGGCACGGTCCTTAAGCCCCGCATGATGCCGCCGACGCCGAGCGTGTCGGCGATCGTCTGGCGCAGGCCGTATTTCTTCGGCACCTCGAAGTCAGTGACGGTGCAGGGCTCGTAGCCCCCGATCTGGAAGGCGACGACGACGAAATCGGCGCCGGCCAGCGCCTTGCGCTGATCCGAATGGGTCTCGGTCTTCGCCTTGACGCCAAGCGTCGCGATCAGCTTGTTGACGACAATGGCGCTCTCTTCCAGCCGCTGCGGATTGATGTCCATCAGCGCGATCGTCGCGCCGGACAGCGACGGGCGCTGCAGCACGTCGCCGACAATGTTCTTCATGAACACCGTCGAGCCGGCGCCGATGAACGTGATCTTGGGATTTCTTGCCATGCTAACCTCCGGCATATGTTCAGGCCACATCGAAAGCGGCCCTGACGAGCCGTTCGGTGTAAGCGGTCTTGGGATTGGACAGGACGTCGTCGACGGGGCCCTGCTCGACGATCTTGCCGTTCTGCATGACGATCACGCGATGGCATAGCGCGCGCACCACCTTGAGGTCGTGCGAGATGAAGAGGTAGCTGAGGCCGCGCTCGTCCTGCAGCTTGCGCAGGAGGTCGATGATCTGCGCCTGGACGGAGAGGTCCAGCGCCGATGTCGGCTCGTCGAGCAGGATGAATTCTGGTTCGAGCGCTATGGCGCGGGCGATCGCGATCCGTTGTCGCTGGCCGCCGGAGAATTCGTGCGGAAACCGCGACAGAATATCGCCCGGCATGCCGGCGCTGACCAGCGCGTCGCGCACCCGTTCGACCCGCTCGCGCCGCGTCGCCCCTATGCTGTTGACGATCAGCCCTTCCTCGATGATCTGGCCGATCGTCATGCGCGGGTTGAGCGAGGAGAACGGATCCTGGAAGACGATCTGCATGCGCGAGCGCAACGGCCGCATCTCGGCCCGCGACAGGCCGTGGATCGGCTTGCCGTCGAAACGGATCTCGCCGCGCTTGGCGTCGATCAACCGGAGCAGGGCCTGGCCGAAGGTGGTCTTGCCGGAGCCGGACTCGCCGACCAGCCCCAGCGTCTCATGACGACAGAGTTTCAGGCTGAGATCGTCGACGGCGACCAATTCGCGCCAGTCGGGTTTCAGAAAGGTGCCGTGGCGCAGCATGAATGAGACGCGCACGCCGCTGGCCTCGAGAATGGTGCCACAACCCTCCGGCAGCGGCTTCGGCTGCCCGTGCGGCTCTGAAGCCAGCAGCCGCCTCGTATAGGGATGCCGCGGATCGCCGAACAGCCGTTCGGTGGCGTTGTGCTCGCACATTTCGCCATGCTGCATGACATAGACGTAGTCGGAGAACTGGCGCACCACGGTGAGGTCGTGGGTGATCAGGATCACCGCCATGCGCAGCTCTTTCTGCAGGCTGCGGATCAGGTTCAGGATCTGCGCCTGGACGGTGACATCGAGCGCCGTGGTCGGCTCATCGGCGATCAGCACGTCGGGATTGTTGGCCAGCGCCATGGCGATCATCACCCGCTGGCGTTGCC
>NZ_RZPB01000598.1:0-3699 GCF_003998535.1 Mesorhizobium sp. M7A.F.Ca.AU.002.02.1.1
ATTAACTGCCCGGCAATGGTTGCGTGCAAAGGTCGCCCTGAGGGATCATTGGGGTGTCTGCATTGCTCATATCAAAAAGCGAGGCGCTTTCGCACGTCAGTGACGGCAGGATTCTGTCCGCAGCCCGAAAGCGTGAGATCCTGGTGGATTTGCGGGAAGGTTTCTTTCGGATCTGCGCGCTGGCCTTCGCGGGCATGTTCGTCTACCGCGGCGTGTATCACCTGATGCTCGACCCGACGCGCATCAATGTGGCGCTGGTGGCAATTTCCGAGATCCTGACCTTTACCTGGCTGCTTCTGTCGCGTCGGCCGAAGGTTCGCGACTGGAACCCGCTCACGGTGGTTGTCTCCGTGATCGCCAGCTTCGGTGTCGGTTTCATCGACCTGGAGCCGGGCGTGGCCATCATCCCGGTCCATGTTGCGGCGCCGCTGCAGGCCCTGGCGTTGGGGTTCGTAATCTGGGGAAAGATATCGCTGGGGCGTTCTTTCGCCATTCTGCCGGGCAATCGCGGCGTGATGACAGGCGGTGCCTACCGTCTGGTGCGGCATCCGATCTATGCCGGCTATCTTGCCGGCCATCTCTTGTTCCTGCTGTCGGCCTTTTCCTTCTACAATCTAGCCGTCTACGCGGTGATCACCTTCTTCCAGGTGCACCGCATCCTGCGTGAAGAGGCGCTGCTGGCCGTCACGCCGGAGTATCGGGACTATATGAAGCGCGTCCACTACAGGCTGTTCTACGGCGTCGTTTGACAGGCGCCCCGGCGCGCAGAATCGTTCGGTCTGCAACCACACTGGCAACGTTCGATCGTCAATAGACCTGCGCATTGTTTGTGCAAGCTAATATTGCGACTTTTACTGGCGTTTATTTCAGAAATTTTGAGATATATATACCACACTTCAATTTCAGTATTCTCTCTCTGTGAAGCTGAAACTCACTACCTCGCGTAATTGCTTCTGCAATCGGCTTCTCGCCATCTCCGGCCGATCGGAAAGCCCGCCACGCTGGTGGGCTTTCTGCGGTCCACAGGCGTGCCGGAATTAAATTCTGGTTGCCGTCACCAGGATGGCCGTTTCTGTTGCTGGCGTGACTTCTTCCGCGCGATGCCCGCCACAATCGCGGAACGGTAGGCCTTTGGAGCGCTCGTCTTTTGAACATCGCAGCTGCGAGGTTCAATCCTACGGCGCCGGCTCCTATGGCGGCGGCGGCCTTGGGCTCGTGCTGCTCATCGTCATCGTGCTTGTCGTACTCGGGTGCATCTAGCCGGGTTATCGCCAACTGATCGCAATCTCGTGAGCGCCCCAATGTCGGCGTGCACCGGATTGTGATGCAGGCAAGCCGGCTTGTGATCCTGCACTCTGCAAAACTTTCGTATGGTCATTGCGGTCCACACCCCCCCGTGGAAACAAGAGGAGAGGGTCCCACCCCTTGTCCTCCTCCAAGGCCCGCTCCGGTTCACCGTAGCGGGCTTTTGCTTGCTGGCGAGGCAAAACCGGCTCGCATCAAACCCTATGGGCGAGGCGTTCAGATGCTGGCGCCAGTCGACTACTCCATGTCAGGCACGTCACCGCTGACGAAGAGCGTGTTCGGCGGACCATATTCGCCCAGCGTCGGATCGGCCTCACGGCTCCAGGCGATGACGCCGGAATGCTTTGCCGTCAGAGCCCTGGCGGTGCGTATGGCGCGATCCTCGCTCTGCTGGTCGGCGGGTCCAAAGGCTGGGAACAACTCGCCATCCTCACCGCGATCGAACGCGACCACGACGATCAGCCTGGGATTTTTCTGGCCACTGGAATCGGACATCTTGCACCTTTGGCGCAGAACCTATCACATTGCTCGGGGTTGAAGGCCGCGAATCGATGAATGCCGACTTTGGGGAGTGGCATCGTGCAAGATCAGCGTTTCGATGAGCCGGTCAGGATTGCGCTCGGCCGATCGCGAAACTCGATCTTCAACGTGGAGCGGGTCGCTCAGGCTGCCGACATCCTGCTGAACCGCTGGCCGGTTGCGACCGGGCAAAAGCATATGGTTGCCCGCAAGGCCTGTCTGGCCGTGCTCGAGGGAAAGAAAGAAGTCTCGGCGGCAAGAGCGGCGTTCATCAACGCCGCTATCGAGGCGGACATCCTCGTCGAACCGCGTGAGGTGTCGATCCCGTAGCCTGTCCCTGGTGAAATTGAATCAGGATCTGGCTCCATCCCCTTGATGTATGCCCCTTTTTGGCGATCGCCGACCGGCTTTTCAGGGCTATTGACCTGCCTCTCGGCACGCCCTGCACGGTTATCCCGCACATTTCGCTGCCTGTTGGTCAGTCTTCGGCATCTGTTGACATAGCATCCGGGCCTCGGTATTGAACAGGATTATACAGGTTCATTGAACAGGTACCCTTATGAAGCGGCGCGCGGTTCAACTGTCTCCCGGCACGGGCAAGCCCGAGCAGATCGCCACCGTCCTCGAACATGAGATCCGTTCCGGCGTCCTCGGTTTCGGCGACCGCCTTCAAAGCGAGAACGAACTCGTCCAGCGCTTCTCCGTTAGCCGCAATACGGTCCGCAAAGGCCTCGAGGAACTGTCCAGCCGCGGGCTGATCACGACCAAGGTTGGTATCGGCTCGTTCGTCACCTTCGACGGCAAGCCGGTCGACGACTCGATCGGCTGGTCGCGCGCGCTGGCCGATGCCGGCGCCAATGCCGAGACGCGGACGCTGCGGCTGGAGGTCATCGAAGACCCCGATCTGGCTGCGCTGCTTGGCATCGAAAGCCCGTTCTTCATCGCCGTCGACCGGGTGCGCACCAACGCCAGCGACGGCCATGCGATCTCCATCGAGCGCAGCCGGTTGCCATTGTCCTCCGAGCTCGAGGACGTACCGTTGCGCGGATTGCGCGAGGGCTCGCTGCACCAGACGCTGCGCGTCGCCGGCCTCATTCCCGACCATGGCGAGGAATGGGTCGAGATCGAGATGCTCAATGCCGAGGATGCGGCCATCCTCGGCTGCCCGCAAGGCACGCCTTTCCTGCGTGGCCGCCGGCTGACGCGCGCCGCCGACGACCGGCCGATCGAGTACGTCACCAGCCTGCTCAATCCGGCGCATTTTGCGCTGCATATGAGGTTCTGAGCGATGTCGGATGCGACCAGCAAGGCTATTGACCGCGCCATGGGGGCGCTTGTCGGCGGAGCGCTGGGCGATGCGCTCGGCATGCCGACGCAGCTTTTGTCGCCGGTTCGCATTGCCGAACTCTACGGCCATGTTGAGGATTTCATCGAGCCTTTCCCGGATCATCCGGTGTCGAAGGGATTGGCCGCCGGCACCATCACCGACGATACCGAGCAGGCGTTGCTGCTCGGCCGCATCCTGGTCGAATCCGGCGACCGTTTCGACCACGCGCGCTGGGTCAATGCGCTGCTCGACTGGGAACGCGAGGTTAAGGCGCGTGGCAGCTATGACCTTTTGGGGCCATCGACCAAACGCGCCATCGACGCCATCAACAATGGTATGCCGGCTGAGGAAGCGGGGCGCAGCGGCGACACCAATGGTGCGGCGATGCGTATCGCGCCGGTCGGCATCATGATGCCGCTCGAACCGTTGGAAGGATTCGTCGGCAAGGTGGCTGAGACCTGCCGGGCCACGCACAACACCTCGATTGCCATCGCCTCCGCCGCTGCCGTTGCGGCAGCCGTCAGCCGCGGCGTCGCCGGCGGTGGCTG
>NZ_RZPB01000599.1:0-3693 GCF_003998535.1 Mesorhizobium sp. M7A.F.Ca.AU.002.02.1.1
GCTCGTGGGGCTGGTCCTGTGCAGCAATGCGTCGATGGTTTACTTCGCTTTGGATTCGCTCCGTGTGGCAGTCGTCACGACGCTGGCCTGTTCGCTGCTGCTTCAGGCCGGCTACTTCGGCCGCGTGCTCTTTCTGATCTGGCAGTCCTCTAGCCGCGCTCGTGGAACTCGCCACAGGGGCCAGCATGCCGATGGTTACAGGAAAGCTCGGGTACCAGTCGTCTGACTCTGATCAACTGCGGAATGCAATTTTCAGCTGTGTCCCGGCTTGGTCGAATGCCCAGCATGTGCTGCTGCTTTGATGCGCGGATGACAGGATCAGTGCTCAGACCCACACCAATTTTGGTCACCCTCTGATGACTGAGCTGATCGTATAGGGAATCTGTGTTCGGCTAACACGCGACCATACCCCTGGGCTGACCGGTGCGTAGCAGGTTCAGGTACTTTTTTGCTGGAGATAGCATGCTGGAAAAATTCGAACGTTATCCGCTCACCTTTGGACCCACGCCGATCGAGAGGCTCGACCGCCTCGGCAAGCATCTGGGCGACAAGGTGGAAATCTACGTCAAACGCGAGGACTGCAACTCCGGTCTCGCGTTCGGCGGAAACAAGCTGCGCAAGCTCGAATACATTGTGCCCGACGCGATCGCGTCAGATGCCGATACGCTCGTCACAATCGGTGGCGTGCAGTCCAACCATACGCGCATGGTCGCTGCGGTCGCCGCCAAGATCGGCATGAAATGCCTCCTGGTCCAGGAGAGCTGGGTCCCACATGATGATGCTGTCTACGACCGGGTCGGCAATATCCTCTTGAGCCGCATCATGGGGGCAGAGGTGCGCCTGGTTGACGAGGGCTTTGACATCGGCATCCGCCGCAGCTGGGAAAAGGCACTTTATGAAGTCAAGGCAAGGGGCGGCAGGCCATATGCGATACCTGCCGGCGCCTCTGTCCACAAATACGGCGGCCTGGGCTATGTGGGGTTCGCTGAGGAGGTGCGTGCCCAGGAAGAGCAGCTTGGGTTTGCCTTCGACTATATCGTCGTCTGTACGGTGACTGGTTCAACCCACGGCGGCATGCTCGTCGGGTTCGCCAAGGATGGTCGACAGCGCAACGTGATCGGTATCGATGCCTCCGCCATGCCCGCCAAGACCAAGGCGCAGGTGCTTGGCATCGCCCAAAATACAGCGAAGCTCGTCCACCTCGGAGCGGAAATTGTCGAGGCAGACGTGGTGTTGTTCATGGACTACGCGTACCCGGGTTATGGCGTTCCATCGGAGGAAACCAAAGAGGCAATCCGTTTGTGCGCGCGGCTCGAGGGCATGATTACGGACCCCGTTTACGAGGGCAAATCGATGCAAGGGATGATCGACCTCGTCCAGAGGGGCTTCTTTCCACAGGGATCGAGGGTCCTCTACGCACATCTAGGCGGCGCACCGGCGATCAACGGGTACGGCTACACCTTTCGCAACGGCTGACGTTCGGCAGTCTGCGATTCCGCGGTCGCGCTCGAACGTGGGTAGGTAGCGTCGTTCGAGCGCTTGGCTGGAGAAGTGGAGGCAGCGACGGGCATCCACTAATTGGTACCATTACGTGCTGTCGGTGCTCAACGCCACGCGCATTGAGCGCATGCCGCCGTTGGCAACCGCGAGGCGAATTTTGACTCCGGGGCAAGAATCCACACGCGGCGGTGGCGGCACGAGGACCAAGCCGGCGAGTTCGCGCTTTCGAACTGGCGCCAAACTGCCACTGCTCGAGGGCCGAGGCCAGTCTAATCACAGGCGAGCCGTCCAAGCTCTCAAGAGTGATAGGGCGAAACCCGACAGCGGCAGAAGACATGTCGGGTTCACGACAATCGGCCGCATTTGGCCTCGTGGAGAATTTCAAAGCATTTCCCGCCGCTTACCGGAGCTGAGGGAATTGGCACCTCCGTTGCAGCTTGATGTGCGGCAACACGGTGAGAGCTTCGCTGAAGCAAGCCAGAGGGAGCGATGCCCTCGAGACCGTGTCCGATTTTGACTGGAAAATATTCCGCGACAAAAGAGACGAAAGGTGTGGAATGACTTTGGACACCAAGATGGAACTGCGTATGGGGTCCCCGGCTCCTGCGATCAAAGTGGAGAACTGGCTGCGTGGCGAGCCCCTCACGAACTTTCGGCCCGGCAAGGTCTACCTCGTTGAGTTTTGGGCGACTTGGTGCGGACCATGTGTCGACGCCATGCCCCATTTGATCGAACTGCAGGAGAAATATGAAGGCAGCGGATTTGAGGCGGTCGGAGTTGCCGCCTGCGAACAGGGTCCTACCGCAGACGAGGCGCGGACCAACGTGGATGCCTGGCTGACCGAGGAGTTCCCGAATCTGAATTATCGTATCGGGTTCGATTACATTGGCGAAATGAACAAGCTCTGGATGGATCCCAGCTCTTCGATTGGGATTCCCACCTCGTTCGTGGTCGACCGCGACGGCCACATCGCTTTTATCGGCCACCCGGCGGAACTCGATGACGTTTTGCCGAAAGTCCTTAACGGCAGCTGGCGCAGCAGCTATGAAGCGAAAGCCGCCGATGCAAAGCGCATCGCGCATAACCAACTTGCAGCGCGCGAAATGTCGCTTACCGGGCCGATATACGCCAAACTTGAGCCGGCGATGCAGGCCGAGGATTGGACGGCGGCGCTCTTGGCCATCGAAGAAGGCCTCGCCTTGATGCCAGACTCTTGTGAGTTCCGGCAGATTCATGCGGATCTTCTGCTTCACAAGCTGCGCGACATCAAGACCGGCATGCCGGTCATGCGAGAATTGGTCGAGGACGCGATCGACAAAACGTCCGACGCGGTGTCGTGGATGGCCTTGGCCCTCAACCAACTCTTCGATCCCACGATGGACAATTCCCATCTTCCGCGCGCGGAGCGCTTTGCGATGGGCAACGAGCTCTCGGAACAGATACTGGCACTCAATCCCCCGAACGGCGATGGCCCGTTTAAATACCTCCGGTACCTCCCGGTAGCTCAGTATTATTACGAGAGCGGCAACAAAGATCGCGCAATCGAGTTGATCGAGGTGGCACTGAAATCGGTGGACCGGCTGGGGCCAATTCCGGACCACACCAAACAGTACTATCTTACCCCATTGCTCGAAGCACTGGCCAACTACACGGGTGAGCCTGCCTGTCACGCGGATCTTTGTGTGGCTCCGCAAAAGAAGGCACCCGAAACTCAAAACGAAGTCACTTCCTGAGCAAGAATCGCGAAGGGACTGACAATTGGAATTGAACACTGGCCAATCCGCCCATCGAAGCTCTCTTCGCAGCAAGTATGTCGATGCAGCAGGGCGGCGGCTTGCGGAAGGTTGGATTTCAATTGCGTTGACCACCGGTCGGATCGCGGCGCAGACGATGTGCGCCGCGAATTCGCGCCGCAGGTCTCGCACTCGTGGACATGTCGAGGTCGGCCACGGGGCACTCTTGGGGTTGGCCCGCCCAAGCCATTCGTCGGCCACGCAAGCGGACCCGGAGTGGGCATCGCAGGAAAAGGAAATCGTACCTCGAAGACGAAGACTGAAATGACGAACAACGAAATTCCTCCGGTTGGCCCTGCTGTCAACAATGACGACGAGGCCCTTGCTTCCCCGTTCGTCAAATGCCTCCTGCGGCTCATTCGTACTCAGGATTCCTTCGGCTTATGGGAAGGCCATTCGG
>NZ_RZPB01000059.1:0-15343 GCF_003998535.1 Mesorhizobium sp. M7A.F.Ca.AU.002.02.1.1
GTCTGGGGCATCATGAACGCCTTCATCGGCATCTCGCAGGCGCAGACCACCAATCTCGCCGTGGTCGCGCCGGGCATCGCCGAAGCGCTGCTGGCCACCGCGATGGGCCTGGTCGCGGCCATACCGGCCGTCGTCATCTACAACGTCTTCGCCCGCTCGATAGCCGGCTATCGGCAGATCCTCGCCGATGCCTCGGCAGGGGTCGAACGACTGGTCAGCCGCGACCTCGACTTCCGCACCGTCGCGCCGGCCGCGCCACTGGCGGCGGAGTAGCGCCATGGGAAGCAGAATCCGACAGACCATGGATGACGATCTCGAGGAAAGCCACGAGATCAACGTCACCCCGTTCATCGATGTCATCCTGGTGTTGTTGATTATCTTCATGGTCGCGGCACCGCTGGCCACGGTGGATGTCAATGTCGACCTGCCGGGTTCGACCGCAACGCCCGCGCCGAGGCCCGAGACACCGCTGTTCCTGACGCTGAAGGACGATCTGACGCTGGCGATCGGCAATGACGGCGTGCCACGCCCGGCTTTCGCCGCGACGCTGGACGCCAAGACCAAGGGCGACAAGCAGACGCGCATCTTCCTGCGCGCCGACAAGGCGGTCGCCTATGGCGACCTGATGGAGGCGATGAACCTGTTGCGCGGTGCCGGCTATCTGAAGATCGCGCTGGTCGGCCTGGAGACGGCTCCCGCGTCCAATGCCCCCGCGCCCACAGCCACCCGTGCGGCGGCGCCATGACGCAAGCGGTCGCCGTGCCCTCGGTCCAGATGTCGCGCTTCGGCTGGCGCGACCTTGGCTTGTGGGCCGGTGCTGCCGCGCTGGTCCTCGGAGCCCATGTCGCGGTCGCCTATGCAGTGCAGAATCTCACCATGGTCACCGAAGCGGACGGCGGTCCGCCACCGGCCCAGGTGATCGAGATGGCGCCGATGGTGGTGATGCCGGCCGTACAAGAACAGGTCGCCGCGCTGGACGCGGTGACGCCAGATCAGACCGAACCGACACCGACGATCGAGCCGACACCTGAAGAACCGGTCGAAAAGGCGAAGCCGGTTGTCGAGCCACCGGAAGCGGTCGCGCCCGACGAGGCCGAACCCAACCGGACCGAAACGGCTGAACAGGCCGATCAGCCGCCGCCGGATGAGGTCATCCCGGATGTTGTCGAGGCTGTCACGCCAGACGTCGTCATTCCCTTGCCGCAGCCGAAACCGGTCGAAATTGTCAAAGACAAGAAACCGGTCGAGGCCAAGGCGAAAAAACCTGTCGAGAAGCCCAAGCCGCGGCTTAAGAAGGAGAAGGCGGCTCCGCCGAAGACGGCAACCGTCGCCAGCGCCGACGCACGGCCCGCGGCCAGGACCGCCGCGCCGAAGGCAGCGGAATCGACGTCGCGCTCCGGCGACTCCAGCAAATGGGACTCCCGTCTGGGCGCCTGGATCAAGCGGCACACGCGCTATCCCAGTTCTGCCAAGGCCCGAGGCGTGGAAGGCAGGCCGTATGTCGCCTTCACGGTCGACTCGTCCGGCCGGGTCCGGTCTGCCAGGCTCTCTCGTTCCTCAGGGGATGCGGATCTGGACCGTGCGGCGCTCGCCGTGCTGCAAGGCGCCACGGTGCCGGCACCGCCGCCGGAACTCGGTTCGCGTCTGAGCCGTACAGCGCCGTTCGTGTTCAGCCTGCGCAACTAGGACCGAATTTGATCGAAGCGGCCTGTCAGTAGGCCAGCGACAGGCTCAGGGCCTCGACCTGTTCGAGATAGAAACGGCATTTCGTGCGCAACAGCCCGAGGCTCGGGTCATCGGCTCCGTTGATCTCGATGGTCTGCATCATGAAGTCGAAATGGGCGTGGAAGGCGTCCACTGTACCCCAGAGACTGTCGGCCTGGCAGCTGTCGGCAATCGCCATCGAGACGAGTTGGCGGGCCTCGATCCGCGCGGCGTCAGGCGATGGCGGTCGCCTGGCGATCAAGACGTCGAGCCGACTGAAAATGCTTTCCCTGGCATCGACGCTTCTGATGTTGGCTATCATGTTCATGTGCAGGTCCCCCTTGGCATTCCAGGCGCGCAATAGGCTCCGGTCTGGAATTGCCTGAAAGCTGGTGATCAGAGCGGTTCAGCGGCGCTGAACCACTAAGCGCGTGGCGTTTGGGCGGGCGACTTGCATCAAGCCTGAGCGACCGGATGCCGGTCCTGCGGGCAGGATGCAATCAGGGTCGGGATCGCGGTTGCATCGGAGGGGTGGCCCCTGATGATGTTGGCGACCTCGGCATCGGCCTGCTCGAACCAGTAGACCATGTCGGCGCGGTGCAGATCCGTCGCGGCTTTCTTCAGCAGCGGCAGCAGGCTTTGCAACGCGCACAGCGTCTCCCAGCGGTTTGGCCGGGAGGTCGAGCCGGCCACCGCGCATGCGGCTGACGATTGCATGTCGCTACGCTCTCCGTGGCTGGGCGGCACGATTGTCTTTTGCCTGCGCCTTGGGGTGCAGCGGGTTGCCGCTGAGCTGCGCATGCCTGGCCGGCCGTGCGCCGCGAAGAACGTCGAAGGCCTCCGCATAGGCCATGCCCAGCAGATAGGAGATCATCGGAAAACGGCTTGATTCGGCCATTTGCACGAGCTCATTGGTCATCGACGAAATATATTGAAGACTATCGATTTCCGACTGGCGTAAGGATTGATTTGGCACGTGCTGCTCCTGTCTCTGGTTATACCCTGGGGAACGCGTTACTGGCCGGACTGCACATTGTTGGTCGACTAATTGATGGATTGGCTCGCGGTGGACGGGTCTCTTTCCGGGGTCGAGAGGGTCAAGGCATAGATCGGTGCGTCGGTGAGACTGTCGAGACCAAGCAGCCGCTTGATGGCGGAATGATTGAGCGCGGCTGTCGGACATGCCGACAGGCCATGATTGGTCGCCGCCAGCATGATATTCTGGCCGATATGGCCGGCCTCGATCAGCACGACACGATAGGCGTTGGCGTCCTCATATTTCCACATCGTGCGATCGAGCCTGGCGCAAAGCAGGATCAGGCACGGCATGCTATCAGCCCACTCCTGTCCGCCGACCAGTTCGGAGATCTTCGGCAGATGGTTCGCGGAAATCCTGCCAAGGTCGTGATCGGCGGCGGAATAATGATAGACACCGGGCTCGAGGCCATCGACGCCGAGCGCGACCACATAGGCCTCATAGGGATTCCGCGCGCCGCCGGAAGGGGTCATGCCAAGCGGCAGGGTGCCAACGCAATTGGCGGTCTCGCCGATGATGCCGAGCCCTGCGAACAGGCAATCGGAAAGCTGTTTGGCTGTGATGGTGGGCTGAGCCGCCGTGCGGTTGGTGCGGCGCCGCGCCATCAAGCTAAGAAGTTCGTTGTCTTCCAGTGCATTCGGCAGCTGGATAGCGCCGGCGGAATTCTTGAGCAGGAGGTCCGGCTGCGGCGTATGGCCGGCGCGTTCTATCTGCCGCTCTTCCGCCTGCTCGATGGTCATGTATTCGCTGTCCTGGACGCAGAAATGCATCAGCGCCGTCGGAAGCCCCCAACTCCATTGTCCTGAAAATTGTTCCTCCTGCTCGGCGAGAGGCGATCCGGCGGTGACCAGGGCGGAAAAATCGAGCAACTGCGGAACGACAGCCTTCAACTCGGACTTCGACCACCCATGGGCGCGGGCAATGTCCGCCGTCGATGCCCATTTGTCCCACGATGCGAGAAGGCCGACCATCTCAGGGCTGCATTCGAAGACGCTTCTGGTCAGGAAGTTGCATGCCGTGACCTTGTTCGGTCCGGGGTAGAAAACGAGCGTTTTCGAAGAGCGCATTTTCATGAAGCTGGATGCCATCTGCGGAGCCGAGGCGCCGACAAGCGAACCGCTCGTCGGCGCAGAACGGCTTCAGCGCTTGTTGTAGTGCATACCCTGCGAAAAGAAGACGGTCTGCGTGCCGGCGGCAATCGTCAGCTTCGGAGCGTTAGTCACTTTCTTGGCCATTTTTATCCCTTTCCTGACCCCCATTTGGGATCCGTTGAAAGACCCCCAGAATGGGATCCGCGTGAAGAAAGGTAAGGTCGGAAGAGTTAATGGTTTGTTAAAATTATAGTAAAACCACGAGCCGAAGACGGACGTGTGGATTATCTTTCCTGGCATTAAAGTGTAAAATATCGATTTTATTCAGATACAGAGTAGACAATCGTTGGCATACGCTTTATCGGCGTACGCTTATTCTTATTTGGCGTAAGACACGGCGATCCGAGGGATTAGCCCAACCCGTCCCGGGTCAGGCTGACAACCAGTTGGTCGACGCCCGCATCGTCGAGGCTGATGACATGCGCCATGCTGATGGCATCCCTTGCCTGGATATTGGCAATGTCGCGCCGCATGATGACGGACACGAATGCCGGGCCGGCCTCCGTCAGAAGCATGGCCTTGCCCATCAGCACCGGTTCGGAGATGGGAGCCCATTGCACGGAGATCAGCGACGGCTCTCCGGTCTGTCGGCGATTGATGCCGCTGAAATAGATCCAGTTCAGCCGCGAGATCGCCACGCCATAGTGATTGCCGCGCGCTCGTGCCCAGGTCGATCCCTGGCGCTCCGACCATCCGGTGACCCTTCGGAAGGTGACCAGTTCGGCTTCGCGCCGCACGAAGGTCACCGAGCGCATCAGGAGGTCGAGGCGGCCCGGGATCGAGAAATAGGTGAAATAGGTGCCGCCCGCGATCGAAGGACTGGGAGGGCGGATCATCTGGTTGAACAGGCTCTCGGAAACCGGCGGCAGGCCACGCATCGCGGGCTCGGGTGCGCCGGGATCCTGGTACAGTTCGGCCTCGTCGATCCGAAAGTAATCGCATATCAGCTTGGCGGTGGCCTTGTTGGGAACGGTCTGCCCTTGCAGGTAGCGTTCGAACTGCGTGCGATTGATGTGCAGCTCACGGCATACCGCACTTACGGAGGCATGGTCCTTGCTCAGCCGTCTAAGATTTGCAGCGAGATTCTCGCGAATTGACACGTCTTTGCTTCCGCGGGCGGGTTTTTCATTTCAACTCGAAATCCATATAGCGTCTCCGGTCGCCCCCGCCGAAACGCCTTGGCCACAACGCACAGAAAAAACTGATTTGGTAACGTCAATTTAGTGGGGCGGTTTGCAAAAAAAACGGAAACAATCGACGAGCGCTTCCGCCATAAGTCCAATTGACAAAAGTCTTGCCGGAGATTGCGAAAACAGGCGGCGCGGCGCGCGGCCTTTTAGGCGCGCCGGCACGGCAAATGCCAGCCGTGGAGGCAAGCCCGGACGAGCGTCGCGGAGTGCATATGGCGCGGAGAGCGAGGAATTAATCCGCTGGTGGAGCTGAGGAGGATCGAACTCCTGACCTCGTCATTGCGAACGACGCGCTCTCCCAGCTGAGCTACAGCCCCGTCCAGCGGATGGGCGCATTTATCGGGCGCTGCGGTTTCCTGTCAAGGCGGAGGTTTGCCGAAATCCAGTGGCTGGCAGCCGTACCGGCGCACCGTGGCAGGCGGCCCTTGCCGGTTTCGCGTGCAATGGCTACATGTCGGCAACAATTGGAGACCGGCATGCTCGCCCTCATTCAGACAATCGTCATGGCGCTCGACCTCTACTGGTGGATCATCATCGCATCGGCGATCTTTTCCTGGCTTTACGCCTTCAACGTCGTCAACTCGCGCAATCAGTTCGTCGGTTCCATCGGCAACATGCTCTATCGGCTGACCGAACCGGCGTTGCGGCCGATCCGCCGTTTCATGCCGGACCTTGGCGGCATCGACATCTCGCCGATCATCCTGCTTCTGATCCTGTTCTTCCTGCGGCAGTTCATATTGACCAGTGTGGCGCCTCTGGTCCTGTGAGCCCGATGATCGTATGAGCGCGCCGTTTCGCCTGCGCGATGATGGTGTCGACGTGTTTGTCCGGCTGACGCCGAAGGCTGCGCTGGACAGGCTCGAAGGCATCGAGACCACGGCGGACGAGCGAAGCCATCTGAAAGCGCGCGTCCGCGCCGTGCCGGAAAACGGCGCCGCCAATCATGCGCTCGAAAAGCTGATTGCCAAGGCGATTGGCGTGCCGGGGTCCGCCGTCTCGGTTGTCGCCGGCGGCACGGCGCGGCTGAAGACCGTGCGCATTGAAGGCGATCCGGAGACGTTGGCGAAAAGCATCGAGGCGCTCGGCCATCAGGCCTGATGTCCTTGCCGGAGGGTCAATCCCCCAGCGGCAAACGCGGATCGTCAACTTTCAACGTGTTGACGCTCTGCTTGATGCGGCGCAGATTTTCCAGAACCCTTGGTCCGCGCGTCTCGGCGACCGAGGTGACGATCATGTCGACGATCGACAGCAGCGCATAGCGCGACGATGTCGGCTTGTAGATATTGCCGTCTTCCAGCGACTGGAAATGGATGACCGTGTCGGCGACCTTGGCGAGCGCGGAGTCCGGCGGGGTGATGGCGATCGTCGTGGCGCCATATTGCTGGGCGACCTGCACCGCATCGATGACCGATCGTGCATAGCCGGAGACGGAGAAGGCGATCAGCGTGGTGTCGGGGGTGGCGACGGCGGCGTACATGCGTTGCAACTGTCCGTCGATTTGCGCCAGCACCGACACGCCAAGCCTGAACAGCCGGTTCTGCATTTCGGTCGCCATCATCGACGAAATGCCACCGGAGCCGATGCACAGCACATTGCCGGAAACCGCGATGCGTGCGGCGACGGCGACCAGCGTCGTCATGTCGAGGTTTTCGCTGGCGCGCTGGATGGCCGATATCGCCGCTTCGGTGATGGCGGAAGCGATGCGCTGTTCGCGGGCATCGCGGCTCAACGGCTCCGGCGACAGATACTGGCCGCCGATGGCGATGGCTTGCGCCAGATAGAATTTGAAGTCGCGCAGGCCCTCGCAGCCGAGGTTGCGGCAGAACCGCGTCACCGTCGGCTCGCTGACACCGACGCGCGCGGCAATTTCCGAAATCGCCGCCTTGGAAACGAAGTCGAGGTCTGCCAGCACGAAGCCGGCCAGCTTGCGATCCGACTTCGTTCCGTCCTGCGACATCAGCTGCAGGCGCGTGATGATGTCGGCCGGCGTCTTCATGCTGATATTTTCATAGAGGCAGGCCCGTCGCCTTGTCGAACAGATGGATGTTGCCGGGATCGACCGAGACCGGCAGCAGGTCTCCCGGCCTGACCGGCACCCTGTCACGGAACACGGCGCGTACCGTATCAGCACCGATAGCGCCATAGACATGTGTTTCGGAGCCGGTGGGCTCAACGACATCCACCCTGATCGCCATCGCGTCGACAGCCTCGCCGATGACAAAATGCTCGGGCCGGATGCCGGCCTCCACCGCGCTGTCCGCCGGCACCTGTTTGCCGGCAAGCGCCAGCCGCCCGCCACCGGCCGATTCGAACCAGGTTTTCTCAAGCGTCGTCTTGAGCGAACCCGAGACGAAACTCATCGACGGCGAGCCGAGGAAGGAGGCGACGAACTTGTTGGCCGGCCTGTCATAAAGCTCCAGCGGCGCCCCGACCTGCTGGATCCTGCCGCGATCCATCACGACGATGCGGTCGGCCATGGTCATAGCCTCGATCTGGTCGTGGGTGACGTAGACGATCGTCGATTTCAGCCGCTGGTGCAGAGCCTTGATCTCGACGCGCATCTGCACGCGCAATTGTGCGTCGAGATTGGACAGGGGTTCGTCAAACAGGAACACAGACGGTTCGCGCACGATGGCGCGGCCCATGGCGACGCGCTGGCGCTGGCCGCCCGACAGCTGGCGGGGATAGCGGTCGAGATAGGAGAAGAGATTGAGGACCCCGGACGCCTTCTTGACCTTCTCATCGATTACCGTGCGCGTCTCGCCGCGTATCTTCGGGCCGAAACCGATATTGTCCGATGCCTTCAGATGCGGAAACAGCGCATAGGACTGGAACACCATGGCGATGTTGCGCTGCTGCGGCGGCAGCGCGTTGGCGCGCACGCCGCCGATCAACAGATCGCCGGAAGTGATCGTCTCCAGGCCGGCGAGCATGCGCAGCAAGGTCGACTTGCCGCAGCCGGACGGGCCGACCAGGACGACGAACTCGCCGCTCTTGATATCGAGGCTGATGTTCTCGAGGATCTTGTGCTGCCCGAAGGATTTCGACAGGTCGCGGAACTCGACGTCGGTCATGCTCACGCTCCCAATATGTCGTCGATGAAGGGCAGGCAACCGGCGGTCAGTCCCGCGTCCACGGGCATCACCACGCCTGTTACTCCCGATGCGCGATCGGACGCAAGGAAAGCGACGGCTTCCGCCACTTCCGCAGCGTTGACGATGCGACCGAGCGGATAGAGCCGCTGCAATTTGCCGAGGATTTCGGGATCCTTGGCAAGGCGGTGGTCCCAGGCGGCGGTGCGGATCGATCCGGGGCAGACGACATTGGCGCGCAGGCCGCTGCGGCCGAGCTCGACGGCGATCGCCTTGGCATAGGCGTTGATGCCGGCCTTGGCCGCGGCATAGGCGGGATTGCCGAAATGCGCGATGGCGTTGACCGAGGAGATGAAGACGACGCTGCCGGAGCCACGGCTGGCCATCGCCTTGACCAGCGGATCGGCGAAATTCATCACGCCGGTCAGGTTGAGGTCGAGTTCCTGCTCAATCCTGTCGGGGTTGAGCGCGGGGAGCGTCTCGGCGCGCGTCCAGCCGGCATTGTTGATGAGAATGTCGGGCACACCGTCCCGGTCGAGGATGGCGGCGATCGCTGTGGCTATCGACGCCTTGTCGAGAAGATCGAAGACGTGGCGGGCGGCAAAAAACGGGCTCTTCAACGCCTCGCTCGACTGGTCGCAGCCTACGACCCTGGCGCCCCTTTGCGCCATCAGCGCCACGATGGCCGTGCCGAGGCCGCCGCCCGCACCCGTCACAACGACAGTCTTGCCCTCGAATTCGGCCCTGCCTTCGAGTTCCGTTTGCGAAACCACCGTGCGTCATCCTCCGGGATCTTCGACAGGTCGGATCAGGCCTAGTCCACAAAATGTAATTAAGCAACAGAATAATCTGCTTGCAAGCCTTCAAATCCACGATAATGTAGGAAAGTAACATAAATCTTCTGCTTGGGTAACGAAGAGGCGCGCAGGCGCAAAAATCAAAATGGGAGAGTTCAAATGAGTCTTGCAAAATGGACTGTCGGCCTGATGGCCGGAATGAGCATGCTGGCAATTGCGGCGCAGGCGGATGCGGGCGAGGTGCGGGTCACCGTGGCCGAGTACAGCGCCAAGACTGGCCCATATTTCGACAGCGTCAAGAAGGAATTCGAGGCGGCGAACCCCGGCATCACGGTCAAGTTCGAAGTGGTGCCGTGGGATGTGCTGCTGCAGAAGCTGACCACCGACATCACCGCCGGCACCAATGCCGATCTGTCGATCATCGGCACGCGCTGGCTGATCGACTTCGTCCAGCAGGATGTCGCCGAGCCGCTCGACGGCTACATCAAGCCCGACTTCAAGGACCGCTTCATCGACACCTTCCTGTCGCCCTCGATCATGGATGGCAAGACCTACGGCCTGCCGATCGCTGCCTCGGCGCGCGCCATGTACTACAACAAGGAGCTGTTCGAGAAGGCCGGCATCGCCAAGCCACCGGCAAACTGGACCGAGCTGCAGGAAGATGCGCGCAAGATCAAGGCTCTGGGGTCCGGCACGTTCGGCTTCGGCCTGCAGGGCAAGGAGATCGAGACCGACGTCTATTACTACTATGCGATGTGGTCCTACGGCACGGAAATCCTCAACAAGGACGGCACTTCGGGCCTGAGCACGCCCGGCGCGCTTGAAGCCGCCAAGCTTTACAAGTCGATGATCGACGAAGGCCTGACCGAACCCGGCGTCACCTCCAACAACCGCGAGGACGTGCAGAACCTGTTCAAGCAGGGCAAGGTCGGCATGATGATCACCGCACCCTTCCTGTCCAACCAGATCAAGGACGAGGCGCCGAACCTGAAATACGGCGTTGCGGCCATTCCCGCCGGACCGACCGGCGCGCGCGGCACCTATGGCGTCACCGATTCCATCATCATGTTCAAGAACTCCAAGAACAAGGACGAGGCCTGGAAGCTGCTCGATTTCCTGTTCACCACGGAGCAGCGTGCCAAGTTCACACAGGGCGAAGGCTTCCTGCCGGTGAACAAGGAAGAGGCCAAGATGGACTACTACGTCAACAATGCCGATCTGGCCGCGTTCACCGCTCTGCTGCCCGACGCCCGCTTCGCGCCGGTCATCCCGGGCTGGGAAGAGGTCGCCCAGATCACGTCGGACGCCATGCAGAAGATCTATCTCGGCGGCGACCCCGAGGCAGGCCTGAAGGACGCGGCGGCCAAGGCCAATGCGGTGCTGAAGAAGTAGGGGGGCAGTGCTGAAGGAATAGGGCGTATCTCCCTGCGCCCGTGGCGCGCCCCAGATTCAGGCGGGGCGCGCCACATCTTGCAGCCTCGAGCAGAAAGATAGTTCGTCGATGTCAACGCCGCCCAGCCAGGCTCCTTTCCTCTCCCACCGGAGGGGGGAGAGGTGGCTCGGCGAAGCCGAGACGGAGTGGGGGAACCACCTGGCAGCCACCGCGAACGGATATAGGAAGAGCACCAGGCGCAAGTCTCGCCTTGCGCCCAAGGGGTCGACCCCCACTCCGTCGAGCTTCGCTCGACACCTCTCCCCCGATCGACGGGGGAGAGGAAAGGGGCCCTTCCGCAACTGCTGCGGAGAACGGACGAGCAGGTGAGGGCAGCGCCGACGGTTGCAAGGAATCCTGAAGCGGTGCCCTGAGAAGAACGAGGCCGGACCAAGTCAATCTGTCAAGCCAGCGAAATCCAATCTCCCCGCAACGCGGTACAAAGCCAGCCGATGCAAAATCGTTTCTTGCCCTATCTCCTGACCTTGCCCAGCCTGTTTCTGGCGGCGGTGGTCATCTTCTGGCCGGTCTGGGACCTGATCCAGATCTCGACGCATGACGTCAGCCGCTTCGGCCAGCTTCGTGACTTCAACGACTTCGCCAATTTCGCGGCACTCGCTGCCGATCCCGATTTCACGGCCGCGCTTTGGCGCACCGGCCAATGGACGGTGATGGTGGTCGGCGGCGCGCTTCTCTTGTCGATCCCGGTGGCGATGATCCTCAACACCGATTTCTATGGCCGCGGCATTGCCCGCGTCATCATCATGCTGCCCTGGGCGGTGTCGCTGACCATGACCGCGGTGGTCTGGCGCTGGGCGCTGAGCGGCGAAAGCGGCATGCTCAATTCGGCGCTGATCGGCCTCGGCCTCATCGATCACAACATCCAGTGGCTGGCGAGTGCCGAAACCGCCTTTCCGATGCAAGTGCTGATCGGCATCCTGGTGACGGTGCCGTTCACGACGACGATCTTCCTCGGCGGGCTGTCGTCGATCCCGGACGATCTCTACGAGGCGGCGGCGCTTGAAGGGGCGACGCCGCTGCAGCAGTTCCGCGAAATCACCTTTCCGCTCCTGAAACCGTTCATCAACATCGCCATCGTGCTCAACACCATCTACGTCTTCAATTCCTTCCCGATCATCTGGGTGATGACGCAGGGCGGTCCGGCCAACTCGACCGATATCCTGGTCACCCATCTCTACAAGCTGGCCTTCCGCATCGGCAAGCTGGGCGAAGCATCGGCGGTGTCGCTGGTGATGTTCGCCATCTTGCTGGTCTTCACCATGATCTATGTGCGGCTGGCGATGCGGGAGCAACGCGCATGACGAGCAAGCTCAAGCGTTCGATCATCGCCTGGCTGCTGCTGGCGCCGCTGATCGTGGTGACGCTCTTTCCCTTCGCGGTGATGTTCCTGACCGCAGTCAAGCCGAGACAGGAAGTGCTGTCGCCGACCTGGTGGCCGAGCGAATTCCGCTGGTCGAATTTTTCCGACATGTGGGTGGCGACCGGCTTCGGCCAGGCGTTGCTCAATTCGCTCTACGTGTCTGTGATCGCCACCGTCGGCGCCATCCTGATCTCGGTTCCGGCGGCCTATGCGATGTCGCGCTTCCGCTTTGCCGGCTACGGCGCCTTGCGCCAGTTCCTGCTGATTTCGCAGATGATCTCGCCGATCGTGCTGGTGCTCGGCCTGTTCCGGCTGATGGCGGCCTGGGGCCTGGTCGAGAGCACGACGGCGCTCGGCTTCATCTACATGGCCTTCAACGTCGCCTTCACGGTGTGGATGCTGCAGAGCTATTTCGACACCATCCCGCGCGATCTCGAGGAAGCCGCCTGGATGGAGGGCGCCGGCCGCTGGCTGACCTTGCGCAAGGTGTTCCTGCCGCTCTGCCTGCCGGCGATCGCGGTGACGGCGATCTTCACCTTCATCAACGCCTGGAACGAGTTCGTCGTGGCGCTCACCATGCTGCGCAGCCAGGAAAGCTACACGCTGCCGATCCAGGTGTTTTCGCTGGTCGCCGGCCGCTACACCATCGAATGGCATCACGTCATGGCCGCGACGCTGCTGGCGACCTTGCCGGTGGCCATCCTGTTCATCTGGCTGCAGCGCTACCTCGTCAGGGGCCTGGCGCTCGGGGCGGTCAAATAGCGCCTATTCACGGACGGAGCTTTCATGCGCATTTTCACCGCCTCGCTGGCGACGGAAACCAACACCTTCTCGCCGGTGCCGACCGATAGGGCTTCGTTCGAGATGGCCTTCTATGCCGGGCCAGGCAAGCATCCGGAAACGCCGACGCTGTGCTCCTCGCCGATGGTGGCGCTACGCCGGCGTGCGGTGGCCGAAGGCCTCGACGTCATCGAAGGCACCGCCACCTGGGCGGAGCCGGGCGGCCTGGTGCAGCGGCAGACCTATGAGGCTCTGCGCGACGAGATTCTGGGCCAGCTCAAGGCGGCGCTGCCGGTCGATGCTGTCATCCTCGGCCTGCATGGCGCCATGGTGGCGCAAGGCTATGACGATTGCGAAGGCGATCTGCTCGAACGGGTTCGCGCAATGGTCGGGCCGGAGGTGGTGATCGCCGTGGAACTCGATCCGCACAGCCATCTGACACCGAAGCGCGTCGCGGCCTCCGACATTCTCGCCTATTTCCTCGAATTTCCGCACACCGATTTCTACGAGCGCGGCGAACATGTCGTCGAGCTTGGCCTGGCAGCAGTGCGCGGTGAGATCAACCCTGTGATTTCGACCTTCGACTGCCGCATGATCCAGGTGCTGCCGACCAGCCGCGAGCCGATGCGGTCCTTCGTCGATCGCATCAAGGCGCTGCACGGCAAGGACGGCGTGCTGTCGGTCTCCGTCATCCACGGCTTCATGGCGGCCGATGTGCCCGAGATGGGCACGCGCATCCTGGTCGTCACCGACAATGACAAGGCCAAGGGCGACGCGCTGGCGGAACGGCTCGGGCGGGAACTCTACGCGCTGCGCGAAAAGACGGCGATGACGATGCTGAGTGCTGCCGACGGCATCGATCGGGCGCTGGCCGTGCGCACAGAAAATCCGGGCAAGCCGGTGGTCATCGCCGATATCTGGGACAATCCCGGCGGCGGTGTGCCCGGCGACGGCACCTTCGTGCTGCGCCAGATGCTGGCGCGTGGCCTGGACAGGTTCGCCGTCGCGACCATCTGGGATCCGATTGCGGTCACCTTCTGCCTGGCGGCAGGCGAGGGCGCAGTCATCGACCTGCGCTTCGGCGGCAAGGCCGGGCCGCAAGCCGGCGAGCCGATCGATGCGCGCGTGCGCGTGCTGAAGGCGGTTGCGGAGGGCTGGCAGAGTTTCGGGCCAAGCCGGGTGACGCTTGGGCCGACGGCGCTGGTCCGCCTCGAAGGCACCGAGGTCGACATCATCCTCAACACCAACCGCACGCAGACTTTCGAGCCGGATATCTTTTCCAACATCGGCGTCGATCCGCTAGCCAAGGACATGCTGCTGATCAAGTCGACCAATCATTTCTACGCCGGCTTCGAGCCGATCGCCGCCGAGATCATCTATGTCTCGGCGCCGAGTTCGTATCCCAGCAATCCGGCGGTGACCGATTACAAGAAGCTGACAAGGCCGGTGTGGCCGAGGGTGACGGATCCTTGGAAGCTGCCAATCTCCCCCACGAGGGGGGAGATTGGCTAATCACACCAACCCGCGCTTGGCCATCATCGCTTCCGGCGACGGCATCTTGCCGCGGAAGGCGGTGTAGAGTTCTTCCGGATCCTTCGACCCGCCGGCCGCGTAGATGTTCTTGCGCAGCCGCTCGGCGAGTGCCGGGTTGAAGGGGTCGCCGGTTTCCTCGAAGGCGGCAAAAGCATCGGCATCGAGCACTTCCGACCACATGTAGGAATAGTAGCCGGCCGAATAGCCTTCGCCGGAAAAGACATGGCCGAAATGCGGGGTGCGGTGACGCATGGCTATGGTGTCCGGCATATGCAGTTCTGCAAGCGTTTCGGCTTCGAAACGAAGCGGCGCTTCAGGCGCCTCCGCCCGCGCGTGATAGGCCATGTCCATCAAGGCGGAGGCGGTGAATTCGACCGTGGCGAAGCCGGCGCCGAAGGTGCGCGCGGCCAGCATCTTGTCGAGCAGCGCCTTGGGCATCGGCTTGCCGGTCTTGACGTGCAGCGCGTGCTTTTCCAGCACTGCCGGCACGGTCAGCCAGTGCTCGTAGAGCTGCGAAGGCAGTTCGACGAAATCGCGGCTGACCGAAGTGCCCGAAACCGAGGGCCAGGTGACGTCGGTCAGCATGCCGTGCAAAGCATGGCCGAACTCGTGGAACAGCGTTTTGGCCTCGTCGACCGACAGCAGAGCCGGCTCGCCCACCGGCGGCTTGGCGAAGTTCATGATGTTGTAGATGACCGGGCTCGCACCGTGGCCGAGCCTGTAGCCGGATTGCAACGCGCTCATCCAGGCGCCGGATCGCTTTGACGGCCGGGCGAAATAGTCGGCCAGGAAAAGGCCGCGCTCGCTGCCGTCGGCATTCTTCACCACGAAGACGCGGGCGTCCGGATGCCAGGCCGCGATGTCCTTTTTCTCTTCGAAGGTGATGCCGAACAGCCGTGTCGCCACGTCGAAGCAAGCGTCGATGATCCGGTCGAGCTGCAGATAAGGTTTCAGTTCCGCCTCGTCGAAGGCGAATTTCTCCGCGCGCAGCTTCTCCTGGTAGAAGCGCCAGTCCCAGGCAGCGAATTTTTCGTTGCTGCCGGCTGCGGTGGCCAGGCGCTGCAATTCGATCTGGTCGCTTGCTGCCTTCTCAAGCGCCTTCTCCCACACCGGATCGAGCAGCGCGTGCACGGCCTTCGGCGTCTTGGCCATGGTGTCGTCGAGCTTCAGCGCGGCGAAAGAGGCGTAGCCGAGCAGCTTTGCCTTTTCGGCCCGCAGGCGCAGCATGTCGCGCACCACATTCGTGT
>NZ_RZPB01000005.1:0-33889 GCF_003998535.1 Mesorhizobium sp. M7A.F.Ca.AU.002.02.1.1
ACTATCCCGAAAACGCCAGGGTGCTTGTCGACGAATTGCGCGAGCGGCTGCCTGCGCCGCAAGCGAGCTGACGGCGGCAAAGCCGCCGTCAGGATTACCTGGAGCTGTTGCCGAAGCGCCTACAGTTTGCAGTAAGGGGTGGCCGGCGCGATCGTCCCGAAATCCTTGGCGATCTCATAGCTGATGCCGTCTGCGGCCGCCTTGCCGACATAGGAATGGCAGAGCGTGTGGTTGTTGCTGGCATCGACCCGGATCTTGCCTTGCGGCGCGTCGAACTCGATCGTCGGCAGCGCCTTGAGCACATCATCGTCCTTCAGCGATCCGGCCTTCTCGGCGGCCAGGGCGTAGAGATGCAGGCCGTTGTAGCCGGCTTCGCCGATGCCGTTGACCATCTTCTCCTTGCCGAACTTCTCGCGGAAGCTCGCGATGAACTTCTTGTTGACCGGATTGTCGAGCGCCATCCAGTAAGGCTGCGGTGCGTAGGTGCCGGCCGCGACGCCGGGCGGCAGCGCGTCCTTGTTGAAGACCTCGTCGAGCGGTGCGATCAGCGGCTGCTTGATATCGAAGCTGCGATACTGCTTGAGCTGGGTGACGGCGTCGTTGCCGACCACCATCGACCAGACGACATCGGGCTTCAGCGACTTGATCTTCTGGAAGGCCGGGCCGAAATCCGTGGTGCCGAACGGATAGTAGTCGGCGCCGATGATCTTGCCGCCGGCCTTTTCGTAAGCCGCCGTGATCGCCTCGGTCATCTTCTGCGGCCAGGCATAGTCGGAGGCCATGACGTAGATGGTCTTGCCGAGGGTCTCGGCCACCCACGGCATCATCGGGTCGACCTGCTGCATCGGGATCGGGCCGGTGGCGACGAAGTAGCGGTTGCATTCGCCGCCCTCGAAATTGGTTGGGTAGAAGAACAGCTTCTTGGCCTTCGAGGTCACCGACAGCGTAGCACTTCGCTCCGGCGAAATGATCGTGCCCATGACCACGTCGACCTTGTCTTCGTTGATGAGCTTGCGCGCCTTGTCGATGGAACCCTTGGTCGTGGTCTGGTTGTCCTCGATGAACAACTCGACCTGGCGCCCGCCAATGCCATTGGCGGCGTTCAGTTCGGCGGCGGCGAGCTTGTAGCAATTGAGCAGCGTCTCGCCGAGGATCGCCTGCAGCCCGGTGATCGGGATCGACAGGCCGACCTTGACGGTGTCGGCGGCGCGCAGGACCGACGGCGCACCGACCATGGCGAAAGCGGCCGCGGCGCCGCCGGATTTCAAGACAGTTCTTCTGCTTATCATTGTTGTGTTCCCTTCCAGTCCCAGGCGCGCCCCATGCACGCCTTACAAGTCAACAAGCTCCCAGGCGCGCTTCAGGCGCGCCTTATAGGGCCAACAGATCCTTCAGCAGGGTCTCGTCGGCGAACGCCTCCGGCGCGCCTTCATGGACGATCCTGCCCTTCTCCATCACCAGGCAGCGGTCCGATGCCTTGAGAACGAGATCGAGATTCTGCTCGACCAGCACGATCGCGATGCTGCGTTTGCGCGCGATGCGCGGCACCAGCTCGGCGATCGACTGCACGATGTTCGGCTGTATGCCTTCCGAAGGCTCATCGAGCAGCAGCACCGACGGCAGGCCGCAGAGCGCGCGGCCGATCGCCAGCATCTGCTGCTGGCCGCCCGAAAGCGTGCCGGCGACCTGCGCTTCGCGCTCGCGCAGGATCGGAAAATAGCCGAAGATGTCGGCCGAAATGCCGCCGTCGCCACGGTCCTTGGCAGCGCGGGTGCCGACCTCCAGGTTTTGCCGCACCGTCAGCTGGTTGAAGATCCCGCGCCCCTGCGGCACATGCGCAATGCCTGCCCGCGCGCGGCGGAAGGCCGGCGCGTTCGTGAGGTCCTTGTCACCGAGAACCACCGCGCCACCGCTCGCTCGCAAGCCGCCGGCGATGACGCGCAGCAGCGTCGTCTTGCCGGCGCCGTTACGGCCGAGCAGGCCGACGACTTCGCCTGGCGCGACACTGAGGTCGATGCCGTTCAGCACCGGGAGCGGGCCGTAGCCGGCTGACACCGCCATTGTCCGCAGCATGATCAGCGCCTCCCCAGATAGACATCGCGGACCATTTCGTCGGTCTCGATGTCATGGAAAGGACCGCTGCGCAGGCGGCGTCCCTGATGCAGCACCAGCGTCTCGCAGTTCAGCGCCCGTACGAAGCGGATATCGTGTTCGACGGCGACGATCGAGAACTCGCCCTTTAGGCGTAGCAGCATATCGGCCGTCGCCAGCGTCTCCTGCGGCGTCATGCCGGCGGTGGGTTCGTCGAGCAAAAGCAACCGCGGCTCGATTGCCAGCGCCATGCCGATCTCCAGCCATTGCTTCTGGCCATGCGCGAGTTCGCCGGCCGGTGTGGCGGCGCGATTGCTCAGCGCGACCAATTCCAGCAATTCGCCAACCGGGCGCACAGGCGAGGGCGCCCCCCAGCGGGCGACCTTCACATTGTCTTCCACCGAGAGGCTCGGGAAGACGGACGGGATCTGGAACTTGCGCGCGATGCCGAGCCGGGCGATGCGATGCAGCGGCAGGCCGGCTATGTCGTGGCCGAGGAAGCGCACGCTGCCGCTGGTCGGGCGCAGCGTACCGGTCAACACATTGAGGAAGGTGCTTTTGCCGGCGCCGTTCGGGCCGATGATGCAGCAGAGTTCCTTGTCGCGTACAGTGAGGTTCAGGGCCTCCAGCGCCTGCAGCCCGCCAAAGCGGATGCCGACATTTTCGGCCTGGAGCAGGATGTCGCTCATTGTGCGCGCCTCCCGCCTTTGAACAGGGCTTTCAGTCGCGCGTAGATCGACAGGATGCCGTCCGGCAGGACGAAGACGATGATGACGAAGACACAGCCGAGCAATAGCGGCCACAGGCTCGGGTTGAAACTGCTGATCGTCTGCTGCGCACGCTGGATGAAGATGGCGCCGAGCACCGGCCCCAGCAGCGTGCCGCGCCCGCCGACCGCCACCCAGACGATGACTTCCGTCGACAGAAGCAGTCCGGACAGATCCGGTGCCACCAACCCCGCCATGCAGACATAGAGCGCGCCGGCAAGGCCGGCGATCGCCGCCGACAGGACGAAGGTGACGAGCAGCCGCAACGGCGCATTGTGGCCGAGCGCTGCTGCCCGGACTTCATTGTCCTGTATGGCGGTCAGCACCGTACCCCAGCGGCCACGGCTGATCGACCACAGCGCCAGCACGGTCACCGCGACGATGGCCGAGACGAAGATGTAGCTGGGCAGGTCCTGGCTGAGATCGACGTGCAGCCCGCCGACATCGAAGGCAATCGGCGGAATGCCGATCAGCCCGCTGTCGCCGCCGGTGACCGAGCTCCAGGAGACCGCCGCCTGCTGGCAGATGACGCCCATGGCCAGCGTGACGATGGTGAAATAGCTGCCACGGATGCCGCCGAAAAACAGGAAGTAGCCGATGATGGCGGAGACCAAGGCCGCACCGGCCACCGCACCGATGATGCCAAGCAGGCTGGCGAAGGAGATCGCATCGTTGAGCGTGATCAGCGCCATGATGTAGCCGCCGATGCCGAAAAACGCAGCGTGGCCGAAACACAGGATTCCAGTGCGGCCCCAGAAGAAGTCGAGGCTCGCGGCGAACAGGCCGAAGATCAGCGCGTCGCGGATCACGGTCAGCTGATACCCGCCGACAAAGAACGGATAGATGATCGCGAGCGCCACGCAGGCGGCGAAGATCAGCAGCCAGTTGCGGTCGCGGGCGATCATCGCGACGCTCCGTTGAACAGGCCGTTGGGCCGAAGCCGGACAGCGACGATGGCCGCCAGCAGCACGACCGCCTGCGCCAGCGACGGCGAGATCTGATAATTGAGGATGCTGGTCAGCCCGCCGACGAAGACGCTGCCGGCGACGAGGCCGCCGATCGAGCCGACGCCGCCGACAATGACGACGAAGAAGGCGTTGGCGAGATAGTTCACCCCCATCTGCGGCAGCACGATCGCCAGCGGCGCGACCAGTCCGCCGGCGAGCCCGGCGATGGCCGCGCCGAAGGTGAAGGCGATGGCGTAGGTGCGCCGCGTGTTGATGCCGACGCCCTCGGCCATTTCGCGGTTCTGGATGACGGTGCGGATGTCGAGACCGAAGGACGTGCGGCTGATCAGCAGGATGACGCCGAGCAAGGTCAGCATGGCGATGCCGATCAGGATCAGCCGATAGGCCGGGTAGACGGTGAAGAAGAGGTCGAGCGTGCCCTCGATAGGCGGCGTCACCGGCTTGGCGCCGAGACCGAAGATCAGTTCCAGCCCTTGCTGCAGGATCAGGCTGACGCCCCAGGTGGCAAGCACAGTTGAGACCGGCCTGGAATAGAGATGGCGGATGATGGCGAATTCGAGGATGCAGCCGATCACCGCGCCGGCGATGGGGGCAGCCGCCAGCCCTAGCCAGAACGAGCCACCCATGCTCTGGACGAAATAGACCGCGAAGGCGCCGACGGTGACGAACTCGCCATGTGCCAAATTGGTCACGTTCATCAGGCCGAAGCTGATCGCCAGCCCGAGCCCGACCAGCATCAGGATACTGATCAGCGTCAGCGCATTGAGCAGCGTGGTGATGACGAAATCCATCGCGTCAAGCCGCACTGGCGAGACGTTGGCGCAGGCCGGCGAGCAGGCCTTCGGCGGCATCGATCACCGCGGCCTGATGAAGCTGCAGGTCTTGCCCGGCCCATTCGTCGATATGGTCCGACAAAGGGTCGACCACTTCGGTACGGTGATTGGCTAGCGTCTCGATGACGGCATGGCCGCAGAACGGCACATAGCCCTCGGAGTAGCCGCCTTCATGGGTCATCATCAGGCGCCCTTGCGAGGTCTCGGCGGCCAGCGCAACCATGCGCGCGGCGAGACGCCTGAAGCATTCGCTGTTGAGCATCATGCGGCCGAGTGGATCGAAGCCGGACGCATCGAAGCCGGAGGCGACGATGACGAGGTCCGGTCTGTAGGCGCGCAGTGCCGGTGCGACAACGCGGTCGAAAGTCGCTTCATAAGCACCGGTGCCGCTGCCGGCCGGCAGCGGGATGTTGATGTTGAAGCCCTCGCCGGCATCTTTCCCGTTGTCGGCCAGCGCACCGCGCCCGGTCGGATAGAGATTGTCCTGGTGCACGGAAATGGTCAGAACCGACGGGTCGGAATAGAACACCGTCTCGGTGCCGTTGCCGTGATGCACATCCCAGTCGACTATCGCCGCGCGCCCGAGCAAGCCTTCATGCTGCAGCCGGCGGACAGCGACGCCAATGTTGGAGAACAGGCAGTTGCCCATCGCCTGGTCGGGCTCGGCATGGTGTCCCGGCGGCCGCGCCAGCGCATAGGCATTGTCGACGCGGCCGGTCAGCACGGCGCGCATCGCGGCATAGGTGGTCCCGGCCGACAGCAGCGCGATGTCAAAACTGTTGAGGCCGATCGGCGCCTGCGGCCCGGCGAAACCGGAGCCGCGTTCGCTGAGCATGCGAATATCGTCGACATGGCGTTGCGTGTGCACGCGCAACAGGTCGTCGACCGAGACCGGCTCGGGGATGATCGGCACCAGATGCCGCGACAGGCCGCTGACCTGGATGAGGTTGTTCAGCCGGCGCTTGGAGCCAGGGGATTCCAGATGCCGGCCGGGTTCCACGAAACGGCCGGGCGGCATCATGTCGGCGCTGGAGCCGGTGTCATGCCACATCAGCTGTTCGTGAAAAACGTAGCCTGTCGCCATGCGCAGCGTCCTCTGAAAACCAGGTGACGCTAGCAGGCTAACGATCAGATGGCCCGACCCGAAAGTGGGGTCGCGCCTCTTATCTATGCCCCTCCTTTCGGAGGGGTATGGGCGCCTGCAGATCCTTGCGCGGCGCGCACCGCCTGCACCCGGTTGGTCACCGCGAGCTTGCCGAAAATGTTCTTCAGATGCCATTTCACCGTGGTCTCGCTCACCGACAACGCCAAGGCGATATCGCGGTTGGACATGCCCTCGGTGAGATAGCGCAGCAGTTCGGCCTCGCGCTGGGTGAGCTGTTCCTTCTCGGCGGCTGGTGCGGCCAGCTTGCGCGTCGCGACAGGCATCGCCTGCGCGGCATCGATGATGCGCGACGCATAGGCTGACAGTGCGGGATCGGTCTTCGCCTGGGCCGCGCGCAGCCGCATCAACCCTTCGACAACAGGCCTTCCCTCGTCGACGAAAGAGCGGATGAAGCCGGAGGGTTGGGCGAGACGCAACGCATTGAGGAGATTGCGGTCGGCCTCGCGTTGGTCGTGGAAGGCGCTGGCCGCCTTGGCGCGCAGGATCAGCGCCAATATATGGCGGCGCATGCGCCCGCTGTCTTTCGTGCGCTCGAGCAGCGCGTCGAAAACCCCCGCGGCAGCGGCATAGGATTTCTCGGCCGTCAGCAGGCGGCCCTCGGCAAAGAACTCGAACTCGTTGGCGGTAGTGATGACCACCGAAGCCTCGGTCCCTTCGCCCCGATGCTCGGCCAGCAGCGCACGCGCCTCGGCAATACGGTTCTGGTCGAGCAGCACACGTATGCGGTCATGCACGATCATCGATGCCAGGCGGCGATACACCGTGCCATGTACGCGTTGATAGACGCGCTCAAGCATATCCAGTGCCGCTTCGGTGCGACCGGTCAGCTGCAGCACGCGGGCATAGGTCGGCACGCTGGCCAGGGGATAGACGATGACCGCCGCGCCCTCGATCTGCGGTCCGAGATTCTCGACCAGGGTCAGCGCTTCGCCCGACGCATTGGTCTCATAGGCAAGTTCCGCAAGCAGCGTGCCGGCCAGGGCCTCGGCATAGGAGTTTGCACCGATCCGCGCCCGAGCCTCGATGATCGCGTTGCGCAGCAGCCGCTCGGCGGCGGGCAAGCGGCCCGCCGAACGCTCGATCACGGCCATGTAGCAATTGGCAATGGTGACGCCGAGCAGGCTGCCGCTTCGCTCATGCGCCCGGCGTGCCGCATCGATGGCGGCGCGTGCGCCGTCGAGGTCACCCAGCGCATAGAGGTTGTAGCCAATGACATTGGCGGTCGCGCCCTCCATGAACCAGGCATCGGGCGCGATGACGCGCAGGGCCGCAAGGGCTGTGGCGCGCGCCTGATCGAACTGCTCCAGCGTGCTGTGAACGGCGGCGGCGAGAACCACGAGCTCGGCCTCGATCGTTGTGCCGGTCATCGTGCCCGGGTCGTTGCTGTCGGTCGGTCCGGCTTCGACCAGCTTGCGCGCATTGCTCAGCGTCTGTTGGGCAATCTCCGGCTGGCTGCTGTGCACCGCCAACCACAGCACGACCAGCTGCAGCCGAATGCGCTGGTCGATCAGCTTCCTCGGCAGCAGTGCCAGCAGCTGGCGCACGTAGAGAAGCTGGCACTGGGCGATGAGGTCGAGCGCATTGTTCTCCACGAACACCGCCGCGCGGGCCTGGTCGCCGGCGGCCAGCGCGTGCCCGATCGCCTCTGTCAGCATCTTGCGCTCGCCGAACCATTCGGCAGCCGCCAGATGCAGCGGCGCGATCATCTCCGGTTCGCGCCGTTCCATTTCGCGGCTAAGGAAATCGCGGAACAGATGATGGTAGCGGAACCAGCGCCGCTCTTCGTCGAGCGGCACCAGGAACAGGTTG
Source organism: Mesorhizobium sp. M7A.F.Ca.AU.002.02.1.1 (assembly GCF_003998535.1). Lineage (NCBI taxonomy): Bacteria > Pseudomonadati > Pseudomonadota > Alphaproteobacteria > Hyphomicrobiales > Phyllobacteriaceae > Mesorhizobium > Mesorhizobium sp. M7A.F.Ca.AU.002.02.1.1. The sequence goes on from NZ_RZPB01000005.1 coordinate 7,634, forward strand.
CGCGTCTCGATCTCGGTGATCGCCGCTTCGGCGTCGGCCGCGCGCATCACCGCCCGGCAGGGCTCGGCGCTGAAGCGTTCGAAGATCGAGCTGTAGAGCAGGAATTTTGCGATCGCCGGCGGCAGTTCCAGGAACACTTCGCCCATCAGGAAGTCGGCGACGTTTCGGTTGGCGCCGGTAAAATTGCCGATGACGGTTTCCGGTGCATGCGCGGCACTCAGTGACAAAGAGGCCAGTTGCAGGCCGGCGGCCCATCCTTCGGTGCGCGAGCACAAGGTCTCCACCGTGCCGCTGCTGACGCTCAGGCCCAGCTTGTCGTTGAAGAAAGCTTCGGCCTCGGATGAGGCGAAACGCAGATCGTCGGGGCCGATTTCGAAAACGTCGCCAAGCACCCGGAGCTTGCCGAGCTGCAGGTCGGGCAGGCTGCGTGAGCCGATGACGAAAGCAACATTTTCCGGCGCCTGCCGGGTCAGGCGCTCCATGAACCGCTTCACCGCCGGCGCCTCGACGGCGTGGTAATCGTCGAAGAACAGGGTGATGTCGGCCTCGCGCGCCGCCAGACCCGCCACAAGTGCCGCGAGCACGACATCGAGCTGCGGGATGGGGCTCGACTGGAAGGCAAGGTCGAGTTCCGCCGGGCTCTGGACCAGATGGCGCAGCGCGCCCACCAGATGCGATAGGAAGGCGCCCTCATCATTGTCCGTCGCCTCGCAGGACAGCCATGCCGTCAGCCTGCCGTGGCGTGCGATTTCCGCAGCCCATTGCGCCATCGTCGTCGATTTGCCGAAGCCGGCGGGCGCGGCGAACAGCACGATGCGCGTGTCGATATGACGCGCCAGCGTCGACAGAATGGTCTCGCGGCGCACCCATCGGCGATGGTGCGGCGACGCTTGGCTGACGGATTGCGGAGCTGTTCTCATCTAGGTCCGCACAGCCTGTAGCTCTCTGGGGGAGAGTCGCCGCAGCCGCTCCACTCCGCTTCGATCAGCGGAATTTGCGGTGCGGCATCGCGCGGCAAGGTTCCCTTGATACGGGGATCGTCGACGATCTCAAATCCGGTAGCGAAGGGCACGAACCCGCAGGCGCTGTAGAATCCGATGACGCTGTGATGATCGAAGCTGCTTGTATGCAGCCAGATGCGGCTCGGGTTGAGACGCCATGCGAGCTCCAGTGCCCCGGCCATCAGCCGTTTGCCGAAACCGCGGCCGGTCAGGGACGGGAACAGGCCGAAATAGGTGATCTCGATCTCGTTATTGTCGGCGGCGAAGAACTCGACCATGCCGAGATGCGCGCCGGTTTCATCATGGCCGTAGTAGAGATGCTGGCGCGGGTCGGCGAAATGCTCGGTGATTTCGGCATCGGACATTTCGGAAACGCGGTCCCACAGCCAGGGTGCGCCGATCTTGAGAAAGATCGCCCGGTAGGAAACGCAGTCGGGCGTCGTGATCCGTGTCATGCCCAAAGGGCGCGCGAGATCCGGCTGCGGCGTACGCGCTTCCATCCAGGTCACCGCATTGGCAAGCTTGCCAGCCGGCAGGCGATGGTAGCCAATGGCGAGATCGGTGATTTCGGCGGGCATCGTGTCTTCTGTGATCAACGCATTCCTCGTCATGTCTTCCAGAGATAGCAGTATCGGCTTGCTGCATCCGATGCCAACTCCCCCAAGACCATGGCAGCATCGAACGGCAAGTCCTGGACTGAAAGTTTGGCGCGCATGCCTCTTGCATTTCACAGGAATGGCATATGAGATATGATACACCATCCAGATGAAAGTGAAATATGATGCCTAAGCGGATTGCGGATGAGGCCATTCTGAGCGCAGTCGATGATGGCTTCGCCCGACAGGTCGCGTTTCTGCAAGACCTCGTGCGCTTTCCCTCCCAACGTGGCGAGGAACACCCCGCGCAGTCGTTTATGGCCGCCGCCTACGAGGCGGATGGCTACGCGGTCGACATGTGGCGCGTCGATGTCGACGTGATTCGCGACCTGCCGGGTTTTTCCCCCGTGGCGGTCTCTTACGACGATGCCTTCAACGTCGTTGCTACCCACACGCCGCGAAACGCGACCGGCCGCTCGCTGATCCTCAACGGCCATATCGATGTCGTTCCGACCGGACCGCTCGACCGCTGGGTCCGCGATCCCTACGATCCGGCGATCGAGGATGGCTGGATGCATGGCCGCGGCGCCGGCGACATGAAGGCCGGCCTGTCCGCCTGCCTCTATGCGCTGAGCGCCTTGCGTAGCCTTGGCTATCAGCCGGCCGCGAACGTGTATCTCCAGTCGGTGGTCGAGGAGGAATGCACCGGCAATGGCGCGCTTGCATGCCTGCAGCGCGGCTACCGCGCCGACGCCGCCTTCATTCCCGAGCCGCTGGAGCCGCGGCTGATGCGGGCGCAGGTCGGGCCGATCTGGTTCAGGGTCGAGGTCGACGGCGATCCGCAGCATGCGTCGGGTGCATTTTCGGCCGGCGCCAATGCCATTGAAAAAGCCTTCGTCATCATCCAGGCGCTGAAGCAGCTCGAAATCGTCTGGAACGCGCGCAAGGTCGATGATCCGCATTTCCATGATCACCCGCATCCGATCCGCTTCAACCTCGGCAAGATCGAAGGCGGCGAGTGGACATCGAGCGTTCCGGCGCGCTGTGTCTTCGAGATGCGCGTCGCCACCTATCCCGGCCAGAGGCTCGAAGACGCCAGGGCCGAGCTCGAGGCCTGCATTGCCGATGCGGCGCGCGCCGATCCGTTCCTGGCCAACCGACCACCCAAGATGACCTACAATGGCTTCATGGCCGAGGGCTATGTGCTGGAGGGCGCCGACGAGATGGAAGCGGTGCTGCGCCGCAGCCATACCGCCGTGTGGGGCGAGCCGCTGACGGAACACGTCACCTCGGCGACCACCGATGCACGTTTCTTCGGCCTCTATGCCGACACGCCGGCGATCGTCTACGGCCCGATCTGCCGCATGCCGCATGGCTATGACGAGGCCGTCGATCTCGACTCGGTGCGCAAGGTCACCCAGACGATCGCGCTGTTCATCGCCGACTGGTGTGGCCTCGAACCTATCGAGGCTAAGCCATGAATGCGGCGGTGCCCGATGCGTTCGGCGAAACACTCGCCGAGGACGCACCGGGTGTCTCCACGGCCGACGCCCTCGCCATCCTGCGCCGGCACTACGGGCTGACCGGCACCGCGCGTCCGCTGCCTGGCGAACGCGACCACAATTTCCATATTCAGACCGACGGCGAGGGCGAGTTCGTCCTGAAGATCTCCCATCCGGCGGAAGAAGCTGGCTTCACCGACTTCCAGAACAAGGCGCTCGACCACATCCTTGCGGTCGACCCCACCTTGCCGGTTCCCTCGGTGCGCAAAAGCATCGAGGATGAAGCGCAGTTCGCGGTCAGCGTCGCTGGATCGGCGCCGCGCATTATCCGGCTGGTGACCTATCTGTCCGGTCAGTTGCTGTCGCGCTCGCCGACTTCCGAGGCGCAGGATCGCAATCTGGGCATCTTCCTCGCCCGCCTCAGCCGGGCGCTGCGCGGCTTCTTCCATCCGGCCGCCGGCAACGACCTGCTCTGGGACATCCGCAAGGTCGCCAAGACACGGCCGATGATGGCGCACATCACTGATCCGAGTCGGCGGGCGATGGTCGAGCGCGCGATCGACTCCTTCGAGGAGCATGCTGCGCCGGTCATCCCGAGCCTGCGCGCGCAGATCGTCCACAACGACATGAATTCCTACAATGTGGTGATGGATGCTTCGCGGCCGGAGGTCGTGAGCGGCATTCTCGATTTCGGCGACATGATCCATTCGCCGCTGATCTGCGACCTCGCCATCGGCGCCGTCTACCGCTGGCCGGCGGAAGGCCATCCGCTGGCACCGGCAGCGCGCTTTGTCGCAGGTTATCAGTCGCTCCAACCACTGGAGGAGGAAGAGATTGGCATTCTCTTCGATCTGATCCGTGCCCGACTTGCGCTCATCGTCAACATCGCCAGTTGGCAGGCCGAGCGTTTCCCGGCCAAGCGCGACTACGTGCTGCGCCTCGCCACCGAGGTCTGGGCTTCGCTTGAAAAGCTTGATGGTCTGTCGTCCACCGATGCCCGCCGCTATTTTCTCGACCATTCCAATCCGGAGTAGATGCTCGTGCCCCAGTCCTCGCCGTATCCCGCAAATGCCGACGCGGCTGCATCGGAGCGCGCGCTGCTCGAACGCCGCGCCAGGCTGCTCGGGCCGACCTACCGCGCCTTCTACCGCAACCCTATTCATCTGGTGCGCGGCAGCGGTGTGTGGCTCTACGATGCCCAGGGCCGCAAGTTCCTCGACGCCTACAACAACGTCGCCTCGGTCGGCCACTGCCATCCGCGCGTCGTCGAGGCACTGTCCGGGCAGGCCGCAACGCTCAACACCCACACACGCTATCTCAGCGAGATCATCCTCGATTACGCGGAAAAGCTTCTCGGCACCGTTCCGGCCCATCTCGGCCACGCGATGTTCACCTGCACCGGCAGCGAGGCGAACGACCTTGCCATCCGCATTGCCCAGCATTCCAGCGGCGGCACCGGGGTGATCATCACCGATTTCGCCTATCACGGCGCCACCATAGCGACGGCGCAACTGTCGCCGGCGGCGGTCGGGGCAAAGGGGGTACCAGCGCACCACCGCACGGTGGCAGCGCCGGACACGTTCCGCGACCATGGCCGGGCCGCGCATGATTTCGCCGGAAATGTCGCCGCTGCCATAGAGGACATGCGAGCAAAAGGCATCAAGCCGGCGGCGCTGCTTCTCGACTCCGCCTTTTCCAGCGACGGCATCTTCTTTCCCGATGCGGCGGTGATGCGCGAAGCGGCGGATCACGTCAAAAAGGCCGGCGGCATCGTCATCGCCGATGAGGTCCAGTCCGGCTTCGGCCGGCTTGGCCAGGGCATGTGGGGCTTCGCAAACTATGGCATCGAGCCTGACATCGTCTCGATGGGCAAGCCGATCGGCGATGGGCACCCGATGGGCGCCGTGCTCGTGCGGCCGCAGCTTGTCGCCTCCTTCGGTTCGAACACCGGCTACTTCAACACCTTCGGCGGCAACCCGGTCGCGGCCGCTGTCGGCCTCGCCGTTCTCGATGTCATCGAAGGCGAGGGGCTGATCGAGAATGCGCGCAATGTCGGCGCCTATACGAGTGAACTGCTGCGCGCCCTGCAGGGCCGGCACGGCGCGGTCGCTGATGTCAGGCACAACGGCCTCTATTTCGGCGTCGAGCTGACGGCGGACGGCGACGAGGCTCTGGCCGCCACCAAGACATCGGCGGTCGTCGAAGCCATGCGCGAGGACGGCGTGCTGATCTCGTCCTGCGGTCCGCGCGGCAATGTGCTGAAGATCAGGCCGCCACTGCCCTTTGCCAGGGACAATGCCGAGCAACTGGCCGAGACGCTCGATCGCGCTCTGTCGAACTGGTGATCGGAGCGGCCCGCGCATGCTGAAGCTCGAACATCAGACCCTGAATGACCGCGCCTATGGCGCGCTCAAGCAGGAGCTGATTTCCGGCGGCTTCAGCCCGGGCCAGGCGCTGGTCATCCGCAAGCTCGCCGAGACGTTCGGCATCTCGACGACACCGATCCGCGAGGCGCTGCAGAGGCTTGTCGCCGAGCGGCTGCTCGAGATGCAGAACAACCGCTCGGTCATCGTGCCGTTGCTGTCCGCGCCTGCCTTCGAGGAGCTGACGCGCATCCGCATCGCCGTCGAGGGACTGGCGGGCGAGATGGCGGCGACCAGGATGAGCGAAAGCGGGCTGGCTGACATCCAGGCGACGCTCGCCGGCATGCAGCGTGCCATTGAGGCCGGCGACGCCAGGGCCTATCTCTCATTGAACGAGGCGTTCCACTTCGCCATCTACCAGCATGCTGGCGCGCCGATCCTTTTGAACATGATCCGCGACCTCTGGGGGCGGGTCGGGCCTTATCTCAAGCTGCTGATGCAGGCCGATCGCTACATCCCGCAGTCCAACGACGCGCATCGCAAGATCGTCGCCGCACTGGAGCAGCGCAGCGGTCCCACTGTGCGGATTTTCATAGAAGAGGACATCGCCGTGGCGGCCGCTGTGCTGTCTGCAAACCTTGACGCTGCCAGGGAGCCGTCGGCCTAGCTCGTCCCGTCCAGCCGGTCGCGCAGCATGCTCCAGCCGAGCAGCATGTTGGGCGCGTGCCGCAGCACGGCGTGGAACGGTATTGGCGCCGGCGGCGCGAAGGGCAGCGGCAGGTCGCGGGCGTCGGTGCCGGCGGCCCAGTCGGCCAGAACCTTGCCCATCGCCGTCGTCATGGCGATGCCGCGCCCGTTGCAGGCGCGACCGGCGATCAGTCCCGGACCGAGGTCGATCAGGTGCGGCAGGAAATCCGGTTCGACCGCTGCCATTCCCGACCAGCTGTAGGCAAGCGGCGGCAGGTCGGGCAGACCGAGATGCCGGCCGAGCCTTCGCCAGATCGTCTGCGGTACGCGCGTATCCGCACCGGCGCCAAGGATATGCATGCCGCCGCTGATCAGCCGGTTTTCGGCGTCGAAGCGGAAGGTGAACAGATTGCGTCTGGTGTCACCGACACCTTGCCCGCCGGGAAGCAATCGGTTGCGCACTTCACGAGGTAGCGGCGCTGTCGCGATCTGGAAGACTTTCAGCGGGAAGTAGGTTCGCTGCAACGACGGATTGAGGGACCAGCCATAGGCGTTGGTGGCGATCAGCACCTTGCCCGCGCGTACCGAGCCAGAGGGCATTTTCAGCATCCAGCCATCGGCTATGCGATCAACCGAGGTGACGCGCGTCTGCTCGAAGATCTTTGCGCCGGCCTTCTCCGCCGCATCGGCCAATCCGCGCGCATAGGCGACCGGATTGAGCACGCCGCCGGAACGGTCCATCCAGCCGCCGACATAGCCTGGCACGCCTGTCAGGGCTTCGACTTCCTGCCGATCCAATGTGACTGCCGGCCGGCCACGCTGTGCCCACTGCCCGGCACGTGACTTGACTTTTTCAAAGGCGGCAGGCGAATGCGCCGGCTGGATCCATCCGTTCTGCACGGCGTCGCAGTCGATGCCGTGCTGCCGGATCAGGCGGAAAACCAGGTCGGCGCTGCCGGCGGCGAAATCGATCAGCCTTTCGCCACGCGATGGTCCGAGATGGGCCAGTATGTCGGCCGGGTCCATCTTGGCGAAGTTCGGCACGACGAAGCCAGCATTCCTGCCGGTTGCGCCCCAGGCGATGAATTCGGCTTCGAGAACGGCGACGGAAAGGCCTTTGCCGGCGGCGTGCAGCGCGGTTGAAAGGCCCGAAAAGCCGCCGCCGACAATGGCCAGGTCGACATCGAGCTTACCCTGCAGCGCCGGCCGTTTGCGGCGGTCGCGGCTGACGGCAAGCCAGAGTGAAGCGCCATGCGCTTCCTGCCGAACCGCGGCATTCATGACGGGGAAACGCTTTTGGCCGTAGTCACCTTCGTCCGCTTGCCGAGCCAAGGCCGCCGTGGCCTGTCGCCGAACAGCCCGTTCGGCCGGACCAGCAGGATAACGCAGAGCATGACGCCGATGGCGGCGATCTGCAGCGCGGCGGCACGAGCCTGCTGTTCCGGCGGGAACAGGATGCTGGTCAGCGTGCCCGACCCAGCCCATATCGCCCAGACCAGGATGCTGCCGATGACGGCGCCGAGATTGCTGCCCGAGCCGCCCACGATCAGCATCACCCAGACCTGGAAGGTCAGGATCGGCAAATAATTGTCCGGCGCGATGAAGCCGGTGAAATGCGCCTGCAATGCGCCGGCCAGTGCCATGATGGCGCCGCCCACGGCGAAGGCCTGGACGCGATAGAAACGCGCGCTCTTGCCAAGCGAGATCGCCGCCCGCTCATCCTCGCGTAGCGCCTTCAGCACGCGGCCCCACGGGCTGCGCGACAGATGTTCCAAAGCGAGATAGGCGACCAGAGTCACCGCCGCGACCACGGCAAGGTTCGACAGGTTGAACAGCAGCGGCGTCTCGGCAAGGCTGCCGAAGGGGCGCGGGATGAAGCCGATGCCGAACGGGCCGCCGGTCAGTTTCTGCGCGTTGAGCGCGACCAGTTGCACGACGACGGCGACGCCGAAGGTGGTGATCGCCAGATAGTCGGACCTGAGCCGCAGCGTCGCCATGCCAGTTAACGCCGCGGCAATGCCGCCGACGACCATGGCGCCCGCCCAGCCGACAACGATCGGCAGGCCAAGGCCACCCAGCCGCGCGGCGTCGTCGGGAGTGGTCAGCAATGCCGAGGTGTAGGCGCCGATGGCGACGAAGCCGGCAAGGCCGACATTGAACAGGCCGGTCAGGCCCCACTGCAAATTGAGCCCCAGCGTGACCAGCGAAAAGATCAGCGCGGTGGTCAGGAAGAAGGCGCCGTAGCCGATCAGATCCATCAGCGTTCCCTCACACCAAACAGGCCGATCGGCCGCACGAACAGCACCGCCATCAGGATGATGAAGGAGACGGCGGCGCGCCATTCGGCGCCGATCAGCTGCACGGCACCGGCCTCGGCGAGCCCGATGATCAGGCCGCCGAGCACGGCGCCGGGGATGCTGCCGATGCCGCCGAGAATGGCGGCGGCAAACATCGGCAATAGCATGTCGAAGCCCATGAACGGGCGGATCTGCACCAGGATGCCGATCATCACGCCGGCCACGCAGGCCAGCGCCCCGCCGATGACCCAGGTGACGCGCACCACGCTGGCGACGTCGATGCCGACGATGCGGGCCAGTGCCGAGTTCTGGCTCAGGGCCTGCATCGAGCGGCCGGTCTGCGTGCGCGTCATCAACAGATGCACGGCGAGCACCAGCACCGCGGTCAGCAGCAAAAGCGCGATCTGGTCTGATGTGATGCGGATGCCGAAGCCGACCGGCATGGCGATCTGGATCGCCCGGCTGAAATAGGTCGGCCGCGAGGTGAAGGTGAATTCGAGCAGGCTTCTCAGCGCCATCGAGGCACCGAAGCTCGCCATCACCACGATGATCGCCTGGCCTTGCGAGCGCAGCCGCGAAAACAGCACCTTGTCGAGCAGCAGCGCCAGCAAAGCGGTGAACGCCATGCCGACGACCAGCGCGACAATCAGCGGCCAGCCGAAGGACAGCGGTGCGATCGGTGCCACCTTGCCGACTGTCGCGCCGATGGCGCTGACGACGGCCAGCGTCGCATAGGTGCCCCAGGCCATGAAGTCGCCATGGGCAAAGTTCGAGAAGCGCAGGATCGAATAGGTAAGCGTCACGCCGATGGCGCCCAGGCCGATCATCGAACCCGTCAGCAATCCGTCGACGACAAATTGCAAGCTCATGCCCCACCTCCTGTGCCGGACTTGCGGGGGCGCTGGCCGAGATAGAGTTCGGCGACCACCGGATCGTTCCACAGCTCGGAGGCAATGCCCTCGTGCCGGTCTTTGCCTTCGACCAGCACATAGGCGCGGTCGCCGATGGCGAGCGCTGCCTTGGCATTCTGTTCGACGAGCAGGATGGTGACGCCGGACTTGCGGATGTTTGCCAGCATCTCGAACACCATCGAGACGAATTTCGGCGACAGGCCGGCCGACGGCTCGTCTAGCACCAGCACCTTGGGGTGGACGATCAGCGCCCGCGCAACGGCGAGCATCTGCCGTTGTCCGCCCGAGAGGTTGCCGGCGGCGGTGCGGCGCTGGCGGACGAGATCGGGGAAGGCGGCATACATCTCCTCGGTGCGCGCAGGAATCTCGCGCCGCTCAAGGATGCCGCAAGCAACTCTGAGATTGTCCTCGACCGACATCAGTGGGAAGATGTTTTCGGTCTGCGGCACGAAGGCCAGCCCGAGGCGCACCATGGTGTGGGCCGGCGCGGCAGTGATGTCCTTCCCGTCCAGAAATACTGTGCCGCCGGTGATCGGGACGAGGCCGGCGATGGCCTTGATGAAGCTAGACTTGCCGGCGCCGTTGGGGCCGAGCACCACGACGATCTCGCCCTTGGCGACGGTGATCGAGGCGCCGCGCACGATCGGCACGCCGGGCTCGTAGCCGGCTTCGAGGTCGCGGACATCGAGAACGATCTCGCTCATGCTGCGCCTCCGAGATAGGCCTCGATGGCGCGCGGGTCGCGAGCGACCTCTTCGGCCGTGCCTTCGCTGAGCAACTGGCCGCTCGCCATGACGAGGACGCGATGGCAGAGCCGCGTCACCATGTCGATATTATGCTCGATCAGCAGGAAGGTGATACCGCGCGCATTGATGTCGCGGATGCGGTCGATGATGACTTCGAGCAGCGTCGCGTTGACGCCGGCCGCCGGTTCGTCGAGCAAGATGATCGCCGGATCGGCCATCATCACGCGGGCGAGTTCGAGCAGCTTGCGCTGACCGCCGGAAAGCACGCGCGCCGGCTCATGCGCGAGATGGGCGAGGGCGACCAGTTCCAGCAGTTCAAGCGCCTTTGTCCTGGCGGCCCTTTCCTGCGCGGCGACGCGCCATGGCGTGACGAAATTGGCAAGCAGCTTTTCGCCGGCCTGACCCTGCGCCGCCAGCATGATGTTTTCGATCAGCGTCAGGTTGGGCAGCGGGCGCGGGATCTGAAACGTGCGGCCAAGGCCACGGCCGATACGCAGATGTGCGGCTTCGCCCGAGACGCTCGTGCCGTTGAGAAGGATTTCGCCGCTGGTCGGCAATATGCTGCCGGCAAGCAGGTCGAACATCGTCGTCTTGCCGGCGCCGTTGGGGCCGATGAGGCCGAGGATTTCGCCCGCTTTGACGTTAAACGAGACGTCGTTGACCGCGACAAGGCCGCCGAACCGCCTGACGACATTCCTTGCCGTCAGAACCGGCGCGCGGATTTCCCCTTGCCGTTTGGTTGCCTCGCTCATCAAACCCTCTGGCCGAAGACGATCGCTGCCGCCTCCTGATTATGATTTGTGATCACACTTGCGTTGATCACGCTATTCGGCTTTAATTTCCTCCGCAAGCCGAAAACCGGCCACGAACGGAATTCCATGCAAAAGGCTGCCATCGAAAAGAACAACGAGGTGATCGCGGCCCAGCTTGCGCCGGTCGGCCGCGAGACCGTGCAGGACCGCGTGTATTCCGAGCTGCGCCGCGCCCTGATTGGCGGCCTGTTCGAACCGAGCCAGGTGCTGACCATCCGTGGCCTGGCTGACGCCTTGGTCACCTCGACCATGCCGGTGCGCGAGGCGCTCGGCCGGCTGATCACGGAAAAGGCGCTGGAGGCGCTGCCCAACCGTTCGGTGCGCGTGCCGCCGATCACGCTGGAACGCCTCGACGATCTCCTGCGGGCTCGCATCCTGATCGAGGGCGAGGCGATCGCGCTGGCCGCCGCCCGCATGGGTCCGCGCCAGATCGCCACCATCGAAACCATCCTCGCCGAATGGGACGAGATGCGGGCTTTGAAACACAAGAAGGACGTCGACCGCGAAGTGACGCTCAACCAGAGCTTTCATTTCGAGATCTACCGCTCCTGCGGTTCGGCCGTGCTGATCCCGATGATCGAGAGCCTGTGGCTGCAATCGGGTCCCTGCATTCGTGTCGCCATCTACGCCTTCTCGGAAGCCGGCGAGGTCGACACCGCCCAATATCACCGCCGCATCGTCACGGCGCTGTCCACGCAGGATGCGCAGGCGGCGCGCGAGTCGCTGGTCGCCGACATCAGCCGACCCTTCACCTTCCTGCGCAGCAAGCTGCAGGCCGCCGCCGTGAAAGACCAGACATGACCGCCATCAGGATCACCGAGCCGCGCTCGCAGCTTTCCGTAACGGCATTGCTGCTGCCCGAGAAGGCGCCGGAAAACGCTGCCTTCCTCTTGGCCTACCTCGGCACGCCACGCGTTGTTCCGGGCATCCATGCGATGTGGACGGGGCCTGAGATTTCCTGTCCGGTTCCATCAGCCGACCTCGAGGGCCAGGCCTATGCAAAACCGTTGCCGGCCGAGAACGCGACGCTGAACCCGCAGCCGGGCGACATCGTACTGTCCTACGTGCCGCCACGCATGTGGGGCGGCAATCCCAATGCGATCTTCGACATTGGCCTCTACTACGGGCAGGGCGCGCGGCTCTTGTTCCCGATAGGCTGGCTGGCCGGCAGTGTGGTGGCGCAGGTGCGCGTCGAAGAGCGTGACCGGTTCGCCGCCGCGTGCGGTGTCATCCGCCGCAACGGCGCCTGCGATGTCACCTTCAGCCTGATGGAGGCCTGACATGGCCGACGACGGTTTCGAGCTGTTCGACCTTCGCGTCGAGGCGATCATCCCCAAGGACAAACCTATCTATTGCGGCGCCAAGGAAGGCGACTATTTCGAGCTCAAGGGCGAGATGCTGTCGATGCCGGCAGGGCAGGGTTTTTCGATCTATTCGATCGCCGCCGTGTTGCCGCTGCTGGCAGCCAAGCAGCGCCCAACCCACCCGAACGACTGGATGACCTCGGACGCCGAGATCGCTTGTCCCGATCCCAATTGCGGCAGCCGGCTGCGGATCGTCAGGGCCGCCAAGCGGCGGTTCAGCCACGCCGAGACGACGGCGGTGCCGCTGCCGAAAGAGGATGACCTTAGATGACCGCCAAGACCTTCGAACTCGGCCCCGGCTACACCATCTCGCGCGTCATTCGCGGCGGCTGGCAGCTGGCTGGCGGCCACGGCGCCATTGATCGCAGCCAGGCGGTGGCCGATCTGATCGCCACTTTCGATGCCGGCATCTGGACCTATGATTGCGCCGACATCTACACCGGCGTCGAGGAGCTGATCGGTGCCGCGCGCCTGCAGCTGGCCAGCGAGCGCGGCCTCGACGTCGCGGCCCGGATGAAGGTGCACACCAAGCTGGTGCCCGACCTCGAACGGCTGGCCAGTATCAGCCGCGACTACATCAGGCGCATCGTCGACCAGTCATTGCGGCGGCTGAAGACCGAGCGGCTCGATCTCGTGCAGTTCCATTGGTGGGACTATGAACAGCCGCGCTATGTCGATGCCATGGGCTGGCTCAACGAGCTTCGGTTGGAGGGCAAGGTGCGCAATCTCGGCACCACCAATTTCGACACGCCAAGGCTCGCCGAGATACTCGCTGCCGGCATCCCACTGGTCAGCCAGCAACTGCAATATTCCGTGCTCGACCAGCGCCCGGGCAACAGCCTGGCCGCGCTCGCAAAACAGAACGGCGTCAGCTTCCTCTGCTATGGCTCAGTTGCCGGCGGCTTCCTCAGCAACAAATGGCTCGGTGCGGCCGAGCCCGCCACGCCGCTCGAAAACCGCTCGCTGGTCAAGTACAAGCTGATCATCGATGATTTTGGCGGCTGGGAGCTGTTCCAGCACCTGCTGCAGGCGCTGAAGGCCGTTGGCGACCGCCACGGCGTTGACGTCGCCACCATCGCCAGCGCCTGGGTGCTGGAGCAGCCGCAAGTGGCGGCGGTCATCGTCGGCGCCCGCAACCAGGCCCACGCCATCGCCAATGCGAAAATCATGGACGTTGCGCTCGACGCCGAGGACCGGGAGCGGATTGCGGCCGTCATCGCGCAAGGCACCGGCCTCGAAGGTGACGTCTACACGCTGGAGCGCGACCGCCGCGGCCGCCACGGTTCGATCATGCATTACAACCTCAATGCGGGGAAGAAATGAGCGGCGAACCCTCCCTGTTTTCACGCGCCAGCGCCGAAATCATCGACCTGCACCGCTTCTTCGTCGACTGGTTCGTCGCCGCGCGAGCCAACACGGTGGACTTCGGCCGCTTCGAACGCGCCATGGGCAAGGACCTCAGCATGGTGGCGCCGGACGGGCAGATCCTCGATCGCGAAGCGGTCGTCGACCATGTCCGCGCAAGCCGTGCTTCCTGCGACGATGGTTTCGCCATTTCGATCGAGGACATCCGGCCCGGCTGGCAGGACGCGGATATTATCGTCGTCCTCTATGTCGAAGCGCAGCTGCGCGCAGGCAAGCACAGCCGCCGTCAATCGAGCGCCGTCTTCACCACCAGTTCATCGGCGCCCAACGGCGTCGAATGGCGACATCTGCATGAAACCTGGCTGCAGGTGCCGGAACGCTGAACAAGCTCCAGAGTTCAAATACAGTCGAGTAACGAAAGGGGAACAACAATGACAAAGACGATACTCCAACTCACCACAGCGCTGGCCCTCGTCACGATGGCGGGTGCTGCTCAGGCCGCCGACTGCAAGATCACCGTCGGCCTCGTCATGGAGCTGACCGGCCCGGCCGGTGAATACGGCCAGGCCGGCGCCAAGTCGGTCGAGATGGCCTTCCGCGACATCAACGGAGCCGGCGGAGTGCGCGGCTGCGATCTCGTCACCGACACGCGCGACAGCCAGAGCCAGGGCAACATCGCGGTCGACGCCGCCACTCAGCTTGTGCAGGTCAAGAAAGTGCCTGTGATCATCGGCGGCATCATTTCTTCGGTGTCGATCCCAATCCTGACATCGGTCACGGCACCGGCCAAGATCGTCCAGGTCTCCCCGGCATCGTCCTCGCCGACGCTCACCGCGCTCGGCCGCGACGGCAAGACCAACGGCATCTTCTTCCGCACCATCACCTCCGATGCGCTACAGGGTGTCGCCGCCGCCAAATATGCCATCGACAAGGGTTTCAAGAAGCTGTCGATCATCCACGTCAACAACGATTTCGGCGTCAACATGGTGGCCGAATTCTCGCGTGCCTACAAAGCGCTCGGCGGCACCATCGTCTCCGACACGCCTTACAATGAAAAGCAGTCGAGCTATGCCTCCGAAGTCACCGCGGCAATGGCCGGTGAACCGGACGGTCTCTACCTCGTCAGCACACCGGTCGACGGCGCCACGGTCGCCCGCACCTGGATCTCGCAGGGCGGCGTGCAGAAATTCCTGCTCAATGACGGCATGAACAGCCCGGACTTCATCGAATCCGTCGGCGCCGATTATCTGAAGGAAGCTTACGGCACGTCGTCCGGCACCAGCCCGACGGCCTCGACGGAGTATTTCACCAAGAACTATAAGGAATTCTCCGGCATCGAACCGACCAATCCGGCAGCCGACCGTTCCTATGACGCCGGCGCGATTGTTGGCCTCGCCATCGCCATTGCCGGCTCTGAGGACCCGGCCAAGATCAAGGACGCGATGTACAAGGCGGTCGATCCGGCCGGCACGCCGATCTTTGCTGGCAAGGAAGAGTTCGCCAAGGCGCTCGGCCTGATCAAGGACGGCAAGCCGATCCGCTACGAAGGCGTCATCGGCCCGGTCGCCTTCGATAAATATGGCGACATCACAGGCCCGTTCCGGCTGTGGAAGATCGTCGACGGCAAGGTAGCGACGGACGGTGAAATGACCACCGACGATGTCAACGCCTTGCAGGCCAAGCTTCAGTAAGCATCATTCCGTTTGGTCCGGCATCGATTATGTCAGCATCGATGCCGGGCCAAGAATATGGTTGCCTCATTGCGGCGCTCTTGCCCGGCACTCACGTCCGTTCCGTCGCAACTTGCCTGGGGATGAGAAAGCGGGCGGCGAGCACGCAGAGCAGCACGGTGAACATCAGGATCAGCGCCACCAGCGCATTGATATCGGGTGAGAAGCCAAGCCGCATCATCGCCCACAGCCTGACCGGCAGCGTGCTTTGCGTGCCAGTGACCAGGATGGTGATCATGGTCTCGTCGAATGACAGGGCGAAGGCCAGGATGGCGCCGCCGACCATGGCGCTCGACAGGTTCGGCAGGATGATGCGCCAGAAGGTCTGCCAGCCCGTGGCACCGAGATCGTAGGACGCTTCAACCAGCGTGCGGCTCATCGACTGCAGCCGCATCAGTACCGTGCGGTAGACTATCGCCAACACGAAAACCGTATGGCCGATAACGACCGTCAGCAGCGAGCGTTCGAGGCCGATCTCGCGGAAGAAGATCAGCAGCGCCAGGCCGCTGATGATCGGCGGCATCAGGAACGGCAGGAAGATGATGAACTGCAGCAGCGAGCGTCCGGAACGGCGCCCATGATAATAGAGCGCCAGCAGCGTTCCGCTGACCACCGACAGGATGACGGTGCAGACGCCGACGATCAGCGTCGTGCGCAGAGCGACCAATATGTCGTGGTTTTCAGCCAGCGCCACATAGGTCGACAGGGTCGGCGACGACCAGTCGACGGAGCCATGCGAAATGGTGAAGAACGACGACACGATCGGCACGAACAGTGGGCTGTAGAGCAGCACCGCAACCAGTGTCGTGATCACGGCCAGAAAGATCGTGGACAGTCGGGGCAGGGCGCTCATACCGAAGTCCCCGGGTTGCGGCCAAAGCGTTCGCCGACGAGGATTGCGGCGATCACCACGACGGCCAGCGCCACCGACAGCGCCGCGCCGAACGGCCAGTTATAGGCCGTGCCGAACTGGCTGTAGAGGATGCGGCCGAAGGTGAAGCCGCTGATGCCGCCGACCATTTGCGGCGTCAGGAAATCGCCGATCGCCAGCACGAAGACGAAGCTCGCCGCCGAAGCGACGCCGGGCAGGCTGAGCGGCAAGGTGATGCGCAGGAAGGTCTGCAAGCCGCTCGCGCCGAGATCGTCGGATGCGCGCAGCAGCACCTGCGGAATCCGCTCCAGCGACAGGAAGATCGGCAGGATGGCGAAGGGGATCAGGAGCAGGGTCAGCGTCAAAAGGATGGCGTTCATGTTGAACACAAAAAGCGTCGACGGTTCCTGCAGGATACCAAGCGCCACCAGCGCCTTGTTGAGGAAGCCGTTGAGGCCCAGGATGCTGCGGATCGCATAGATCTTGATGACGTAGCTCATCAGCAGTGGCACCAGCAGCAGCATCAGCAAGGCGTAGCGCCAGCGGCCTTTCAGCGTCGTCAGGAAATAGGCGGCGGGATAGGCAAGCAGGATGCAGATGATGGCCACCGACACGCACAGCACGATGGTGTTCCAGAACACCGGCAGAAAGACCGGATCGGTGAAGAACCTGACATAGTTGCCCAGCGACAAGCCGTAGACGATCGTGCCCTGGTCGACGCTGAAGAAACTGTAGCCGAGGAAGATCGCCAGCGGCACCAGGACGAAGACCACCGGCAAGGCAAACGCCAGCACCGTCACCAGCAGTGACAGCCGTCTTTCCGCAGGCAGTGTCGATCCGGCTTCGCTCATGCCAGCACCAGATGGCCTTCATGCGGCGCAAACGAAAGCGATACAGCCTCGCCGGATTTGAGCGCGCTGCCGTCGACGCGGCTAGGCACGCGCAGCCGCAAGCGCTGCGCGGCATTGTCGGCGCCGGCCATGATGGTGGCGACGGTCGACGAGCCGGCAAAGGCCAGATCGGAGATCGTGCCGGAAAAACGGTTGTCGGTGTCCTTTGCATCCGCAAGGTGCAAGGCTTCTGGACGGAACGCGGCGTAAGCGCTGGCGCCTTCCGCTGCGGCTTTCAAATGCGGCTGGTCGCTGATCGAACAGATGAGGCGCCCGAGCGCCGTCTCGATCGATCGCAGCTCGCCCTGGACCGGTCCGAGTTTCCCGGCCACCAGATTGTTCTCGCCGAAGAAACGCGCGACGAATTCGCAATTCGGTCTGTAGTAAAGGTCGTGCGGCGTGCCGAGCTGGCGGATATGGCCGGCCTCCATGACGCAGATCCGGTCGGCCATGCCGATGGCTTCTTCCTGGTCATGGGTGACGAACAGGAAGGTGGTCCTGATTTCGCGCTGGATGGACTTTAGGAACACCTGCATCTGCCGGCGCAGTTCGAGGTCGAGTGCGGCGAGCGGCTCATCGAGCAGGATCAGGCGCGGCTGGCAGATCAGCGCACGGGCGAGTGCGACGCGCTGGCGCTGACCGCCGGAGAGCTGCGCCGGAAAGCGGTCGGCGAAACGCCCGAGCTGGACCAGTTCCAGCGCCTCCGCGACTCGGCGCGCGATTTCCTTGCGCTGGACATGGCGAACCGAAAGCCCGTAACCGACATTGCCGGAAACGGTCAGGTGCGGGAACAGCGCATAGTCCTGAAACACGGTGTTGAACGGCCGCCGGTTGATCGGCATGCGGCTGATGTCTTGCCCATCCAGGCGTATCTCGCCCGACGTCAGGGGTTCCAGCCCGCCGATCAGCCGCAGCACCGTGGTCTTGCCGGAGCCGGATGGTCCAAGAACGGTGAGGAACTCACCGTCCTTGATCGACAGGTCGATGTCGTGCAGCACGGGGACCGTGCCGTAGGATTTCGAGACGGACCGCAGCGTCAAGAGGTCGGTGTTCTGGTTCATGAAATACTCTCGCATACGCTTCGGCGGTCCGGAACCTCCGGACCGCCGGGTCCTTCGAAGGCAGAGGGCACAAAGATCAGGGCGTTGCCTTGACCTCGTTCCACATGTCCGAACGCTTGAGCGGGTCCTCGACATTGTTGAGCCAGACCAGCTTGTCGTTGCCGCCGGCGCTGCCGGTTTCCGTCACCGTGTTGCCGAAGCCGGTGCGCTCGGAAAGCTCGCCGCCGACCCTCTTGCTCAGCATGAAATCGATCCATTTCTCGGCTGCCGCATTATCACGGACACCCTTGGAAATGACCCAGTTGTCGAGCCAGGCAAGCGCGCCCTCGCTCGGATTGACATAGGCGACATGGGCGCCGATCTTCTGCAGCGCCTTGACCTGCTGCTGGCCGTAATTGGCCCAGATCAGGGCCACATCATTGTTTTGGTAGATCTGCTGCGCCTCGTCGGCGGTGGTGTAGAAGCTGAGCACGTTGCGCTTGAGTTCGACCAGCTTGGCCTTGACTGCAGCCATCTGCTCTTCATTGAGGTTGAACGGATCCTTGTAGCCGAGCGTCAGTGCGGTGAACGAGAAATTGTGCTCGCCATTATCATACGCCAGCACCTTGCCCTTGTAGGCCGGGTCCCACAGAACCGACATCGAGGTCGGCGCCGGCTTGATCTTGTCGGTGTCGTAGATCAGGCCGATGGAGTCGAAGCAGAACGGAATGCCGTAGACCTTGCCGTCCTTGGTCACGCCGCTGACCGCCGTCAGGTCGCGGAAGCGCGGCAGCACGTCTTTCTGGTTGGCGAGCTTGGTGACGTCGATCGGCGACACCAGGTCAGCCTTGATGTAGCGCTGCAACTGGGCGGTGTTGACAGCAAAGACGTCGAAGTCCTGGCCCTCGCTGCCCTTGATCTTGGCCCAGATCTCGTCGTCGCTGCCGATGAAGACGACATCGACGCCGATGCCGGTCGCGGCGGTGAAGTCCTTGACCCAGTCGGCATCGGCGTAGCCGTCCCAGGCCAGTACCCGAAGGTTCGCGGCGAGCGCCGCCGATGTCATCAGGCCGATGCTGAGCCCGATTGTCGCTAGTCTTAAAAACGCTTTCCTCAGTCCCATTTTTAATCTCCCATTATCGTTCTGGTGGACCGTAATTTTCGGGCCTGCGCCGTCACAGCTGGGTAACAGCGACCAGTCCCTCGTCCGGCACCGACACCATCCGGTTGCGCAGTGGCTTGCCGAACGTCTGTGCCTGGATTTCATACTCGTCGCCGGAAGCCGTCTTGACGCCGGAGGCGTAGCTCATCACCGCCGCGCCGAAGAAATAGGCGTGCAGGTCGCCCGCCCTGCGGTGCATCGGGTAGCGGAAATGGAAGTGTTCGAGATTGGCGATCGAGTGCGACATGTGCGCTTCACCCGACAGGAACTCCTGCTCCCAGATAACAGTGCCGTTGCGTAGGATGCGCGAATGGCCGCGCACTTCTTCGGGCAGGTCACCGATCAGCAGTTCCGGACCAATCGAGCAGGAGCGCAGCTTGGAATGGGCGAGATAAAGGTAGTTCTCGCCCTCCGTCACGTGGTCGGAATATTCGTTTCCGAGCGCATAGCCGATGCGATAGGGATGGCCATCGGGTCCATTGACATAAAGCCCGACGATCTCGGCTTCCTCTGCACCGGCTTTCGCGAATGCCGGCATCGGCAGCGGTGCGCCGGGCGGGACAACGCAGGTGCCGACGCCCTTGAAGAACCACTCTGGCTGAATCCCGATCTTGCCGGAGCCAGGCTTGCCGCCCTCCAGCCCCATGCGGAAGATTTTCAAGGAATCGGATTCGTCGGCACCTTCGCCATGGGTCAGAACATGCATCTGGTTGCGCGCGGCGGCACTTCCGGTGTGGGTGAGGCCGGTGCCGGTGACCAGGAAGCGCGCCGGTTCGGGATGGTCGACCGGAGCGAGCACCTGCCCATCGCGCAACAGTTGGTCGTAGTCGATTTTCGCCGTGCCGGTCCGCTTCTCGACCAGCGCTGCGATCGACGTGCCCTGGGCAATTGCCGCTTCGGCCAGTTCCAGCACGCTGCTGGTCTTTTCGAGCGGGTGCAGATGATTGCCGTCATCGCAGACGCGGCCCACCCGTCTGCTGCCGTCGGCCATTCTGAACTGAACAAGACGCATGAACTAACCTTCTTCCTTTGAAACCGTACGGATCACACCCAGCCCGCATCGACGATGAACTGCTGGCTCGTGCACATGCGGCTGTCGTCGGCGGCGAGGAACAGCGCCATGCGCGCGATATCGGAGGGTTGCAGCCGGTCGGGCAGGCACTGCCTTTCCGCGATCTGGCGTTCGCCGGCCGGGTCCAGCCACAGGCGCATCTGGCGCTCTGTCATCACCCAGCCCGGCACCATGCAGTTGACGCGGATGCGCTCAGGGCCAAGCTCGCGGGCCAGCGCCCGCGTCATGCCGTAAATACCCGCTTTCGCGGTGACATAGGCTGGGCAATCCGGATCGCCGACCATCCAGGTGATGGAGCCGAAGTTGATGATCGAGCCGCCGCCCTGCGCGCTCATCTGCGGACGCACTGCCTGCGCCGCGAAAAACTGGTGGCGCAGATTGACCGCCATGCGGTCGTCCCAATAGGCAACCGTCACATCCTTGGTCTGGTGGCGGTCGTCATTGCCGGCATTGTTGCACAGCGCTTGGATGGGGCCATTGTGCTGCATTGCCTGCACGGTTGCCGCCTGCAACTCTTCGACGTTGCGCAGGTCGCATGGAATGAACAGCGGCGCGGCATGTCCGTCGGCCGCAATCGCGTCGACCAGACGTTGGGATGGTTCTTCGGCCATGTCAACGAAGGCGACGCGGCTGCCCTGGGCGCAGAAATGGCGCACCAGGCTTTCGCCGATGCCGCTGCCGCCGCCTGTTATGAAGACGCTGCGGCCCTTGAGGCTTGGATAGATCGCGTAGCCGATTTCATCCGTCATCGCGCGCCTCTCTAGTGCGAATGTCGAGGAATGCCGGCATCGCGCCGGCCGACGAGAAAGTCGAAATCGCAGCCCTTGTCGGCCTGCAGCACGCGCTCGACATAAAGGCTCTGGTAGCCGCCCTCCGGCGACGCCGGCGGCTTCCAGTCACGCCGGCGGATGGCGAGCTCCTCTTCCGACACCAAAAGTTCCAACCGGCGGCCGGCGACGTCGAGCTCGATGAGGTCGCCGTCGCGCACCAGCGCCAGCGCGCCGCCTGCGGCTGCTTCCGGCGCCACATGCAGAACCACGGTGCCGTAGGCGGTGCCGCTCATGCGCGCGTCCGAAATGCGCACCATGTCGGAGATGCCTAGCTTGAGCAGTTTGGCCGGCAGCGGCATGTTGCCGACCTCGGCCATTCCGGGATAACCGCGCGGCCCGCAGTTCTTCAGCACCATCACCGAGGTGGCGTCGATGTCCAACTCCGGATCGTCGATGCGGGCGTAGTAATGCTCGATGTTTTCGAACACCACCGCCTTGCCGCGATGCTGCATCAGCTCGGGCGTTGCCGCGGACGGCTTGATGACCGCGCCGTCAGGCGCCAGATTGCCGCGCAGGATCGAAATGCCGCCTTCCTTGGTCAGCGGCTGGCTCAGCGGCCGGATCACCTCGCTGTTGTAGTTCGGCGCGCCGTCGATCAATTCACCGATGGTCTTGGCGCTGACGGTCATGGCGTCGCGATGAAGAAGCCCCACTTCATCAAGCGACGCCATGACCGCAGCTAGCCCCCCGGCGTAGTAGAAATCTTCCATCAGGAACCGGCCCGACGGCATCAAATCGACAATAGTTGGAACGTCACGACCTAGGCGGTCCCAGTCTTCGAGGCTGAGATCGACACCGATCCGGTTGGCGATGGCGATCAGATGCAGCACCGCATTGGTCGAGCCACCGATCGCGCCGTTGACGCGAATGGCGTTCTCGAACGCTTGCCTGGTGAGGATCTCCGCGATCCTAACGTCCCTGCGCACCAGATCGACGATCTGGCGTCCGGCCATCTGGGCGAGCACGCCACGGCGCGAATCCACCGCCGGGATCGCGGCATTGTCCGGCATGCCGATGCCGAGCGCTTCGACCATGCTGGCCATGGTCGAGGCTGTGCCCATCGTCATGCAGCTGCCCGCCGATCGGCTTTGGCCCTGCTCGGCGGCGAGAAAGTCGGCAACCGGCATGCGGCCGGCTTTAACCTCCTCGGCGAATTTCCAGACATGGGTGCCCGAGCCGATATCCTGTCCGCGGAACTTGCCGTTGAGCATCGGCCCGCCGGAAACGGCGATGGTCGGCAGGTTGCACGACGCAGCCCCCATCAGCAGCGCCGGTGTGGTCTTGTCGCAACCGACCAGCAGGATGACGCCATCGATCGGATTGCCGCGGATGGACTCTTCGACATCCATGCTGACCAGATTGCGAAACAGCATGGCGGTGGGGCGCATGTTGCTCTCGCCCAGCGACATCACCGGGAATTCGAGCGGCAGGCCGCCGGCTTCATAGACGCCGCGCTTGACGTGGTCCGCCAGCGCCCGCAGGTGGGCATTGCACGGGGTCAATTCCGACCAGGTGTTGCAGATGCCGATCACCGGGCGGCCGTCGAAAGCGTCGGCGGGAATGCCCTGGTTCTTCATCCAGCTGCGGTGCATGAAGGCGTTCTTGCCCTCACCGCCGAACCAGGCCTCGGACCGCAGTTTGCGTTTGGTGTCGGTCACGATGTCTGTTCCCGTTCCTGGCGGCGCTTGTTGCGGTTTTCGACGCTGCGGCGCACGTCCTCCTCGGCATTGTCGATGAGGACCAGCAGCGCCTTTTGTGCGCCGGTCGCGTCGCCGGCGGCGATCTTTTCGGCGACTTCCCGGTGCAGCGGCAATGAGGGGCGCTGCCCTTCCGGATTGTCGTTGGAAAGACGAAAGCTCGTCACCAATGCGGTTTCGACCAGTGCCGCCAGCGAGCCGATCAGCTCATTGCCGGTCATGCGCAGTATGGTCTGGTGGAACAAAAGGTCAGGCTTGGCGAAGCGGTCGCCGTCGTCGACCACCGCCTCCATTTCGACCAGAGCTGCATTGATCTCGGCGATCTGCGATGGCGTGGCGCGCTGGGCCGCAAGCGCTGCCGACATCGGCTCGATGGCCCTGCGCAATTCGAACAGCGCCCGGACATCGTCGGCGCTGACACCGCTGGCATAGCGCCATGACAGGACGTCCGGGTCGAGGAAATTCCAGTCGGCACGAGGACGCACCCTTGTGCCGGTCTTCGGCCGCGATTCGACCAGCCCCTTGCCCGCCAACACCTTGATCGCCTCGCGCAGCACCGTGCGGCTGACCCCCAGCATCTCGCTTGAATCGTCGGCATTGGGCAGTGCCTCGCCGGGCAGGAAATCGCCTTGAACGATGCGCAATCCGATTTGCTCGACGACGGTCGCATGCAGAGCGGTGGAGCCGCTGGAAACCGCCACCGCGACTCTCGACGTACGCGCCATACTGAAAGATTTGTTATTCTTCATACTATTCATATGATATGTCTTATCGGCATTGCGATTGGAGTCAAGGGATGGGGGAGTGCCGATGACAAAGAATTCCGCTGCCGTTGCCGAGCAGCACCAAGGGCTGATCTCGATCAGCGACGGCATTGCGACCGTGGAGATCGCGCCGGCCGCCGGCGGCGCGCTGGCGTCGTATCGCTGGCGGCAAAACGGATCCGTCGTGGATTGGCTGCGCCCTGCGGATCAGGCGGCGATCGACGGCCGCGATGCCGGCGCCATGGCCTGCTTCCCGCTGGTTCCCTATTCCAATCGCATAAGGCACGGCCGCTTCGCATTCGCAGGCCGCACCGTCGAACTGCCGACCAGCCCGGACGATCCACATCATGAGCATGGCCATGGCTGGCGTCGGCCATGGACCGTCGTGCGGCACGAAGCCAGCGCCACTGTCCTATCCTATCGCCATGCCGCCGATTCCTGGCCGTGGAGCTATGAGGCAAGGCAAGAGATCTCGCTGGTCAATGGCAGCCTGATCACCGCCATCTCGCTGCGCAACCTGTCGGACGCGCCGATGCCGGCCGGGCTCGGCCTGCATCCCTATTTCCCATCGACACCGTGGACGCATGTCCAGGCGCGGGTGTCCGGCATGTGGGAGACCGACGCGGAAATCCTGCCCACCCGGCACGTCCTGCCGCCTGCAGGCTCCAACCCGACCACGGGCTTCGACGTGTCGGAGACGGACTTCGACACGGTCTTCACCGGATGGTCGCGCCGCGCCCGGATCTCCTGGCCGGAGCATGGACGGCAACTGGACATCGAGGCCGAGGCGCCACTCGATTTCCTTGTCCTCTACACGCCGCCCGGCGAGCCGTTCTTTTGCGCCGAACCGGTCAGCAACATCACCGATGCCTTCAACCGCAGGGCTGACACGGGCATCGAGGCCGGCTGTATCGTACTGGCGCCCGGGCACATGCGGTCCGCAAGCGTTCGCTTCACGCCTTCGCGGGAGATCTGATCGCCAGTCTGAGCCGCATCAACTGCTTTGCCTCGCCGCTTCGCGGATGGTCTGCAACAGGATGGAGAAGGCCGGCGAGGGCGCCGTGTCGGTCCGCATCGTCAGGCCGACCGGTCCCTTGGTTTCCTCGGTGTTGACCGGCAGGGCGACGAAGGCGCCACTGCCGAGTTCATTGGCGACGACACCGGCCGAAATGATCCAAACCGCATCGCTCTGCCGCAGGAAGGCGCGGCCGAAGGAGTCCGAGACGGTTTCGATCTCGGTTGCCGGCGCCGTCATGCCGCTGGTGATGAACAGGCGGTCGACGAAAGGGCGGATGACCGATTCCCGTGTCGGCATCAGCGCCGGGAACTCGTCGAGCCGCGCGAACACGTCCTGTCCGGGCTCAAGCAGCGGATGTCGCGCCCGCACCACGAACAGCACCTGTTCGGAGTAGAGATGCTCGAAGAAGAAGCCGGTCATGTTCTCCGGCGCCGCCAACCGTCCGACGACGAGATCGAGCGCGCCGGTGCGCAACTGTTCGAGCAGCACCGCGTTCTCGCCGGTGACGATCTTGATCGCCGCACCGGTGCTCTCTTTGAGGAACAGGCTCATGGCAAGCGGCATCACCCGCGCCGACACCGTCGGCAGCGCGCCGATGCGGATCGGGTGCCGGTTGACCGCTCCGTCCTGGCGGACGGAATCGACGCCTTGCTTGAGCGCCGTGATCGCCATGGCGGCGTGGCGAAGGAAGATCTCGCCGATGCGCGTCAGTCGGATGCCGCGGCCGTCGCGCTCCACCACCGCAACCCCCAGCGCCTCTTCCAGTTCGCGCAATGTCTTGGTCACGGCCGGCGGGCTGACATGCAGCAAGTCAGCCGCTCGCGCCACGCTCCCCTGCCGCGCAACTTCCAGGAATGCCTGCAGGTGACGGAACCGAATGCGGCTCTCGGACATGGATTCGATAACCCCTGAGTTAATGAAACGCCAAAAAATATCATTTTACCGAACCAAACGCCTTGTGCAATGTGAGGGCGGAGGATCGAAACCGTGCCATTCGTCACCATCGGCGGCATCACGCTGCACCATCGCCACATCAAGGCGACCGGCAATGCGCGCCCAATCATATTCATCAATTCGCTCGGCACCGACTTCCGGATCTGGGACGAAATTGTCTCGACGTTCGATGGTGAAATGCCGCTGCTGGTGTATGACAAGCGCGGCCACGGACTGTCCGACATCGGCGACATCAGGTCGATCGACGATCACGTCGATGACCTCTCGGCGCTCATCGATCATTTCGGCTTGAGCAAGGTCGTGCTGTGCGGCCTGTCGGTCGGCGGCATGATCGCGCAGGGGCTCTATGCCAGGCGGCCTGAAATCGTCGAAGGCCTGATCCTTTGCGATACGGCACACAAGATCGGCACGACAGACAGCTGGAACACACGCATCGCGACCGTCGAAAGCAAGGGCATCCAGGCGATTGCCGATGGCGTGCTCAAAGTGTGATTCACCCCCGCCTTCCACGCGGCGCGTCAGGCCGAGCTCGACGGTTACTGGAACATGATGACGAGGCAAGCGCTTGCAGGTTACGTAGGGAC
>NZ_RZPB01000600.1:0-3693 GCF_003998535.1 Mesorhizobium sp. M7A.F.Ca.AU.002.02.1.1
TTCCACGTCAACAGAAACGAATACGTCTTCACCCCTTGAACGCAGTGCTCACTTAAAGAAAAAAGGCAGCGCCGGTCACCCGGCGCTGCCTTTTGTTCGGAAGCTTACGCTCGGCTCAGAACACCTGGCGGAAGATGATGAACAGCACGAAGGCCAGCGTGATCGAGCACGGCAGCGTCAGCACCCAGGCAAGCAGCAGATTGCGCACCGTCGCCCATTGCAGCCCCGAACCGTTCGCCGCCATCGTTCCGGCAACGCCCGACGACAGCACATGAGTCGTCGACACCGGCAGTCCCAGCCGATCGGCCATGCCGATGGTCACCATCGCCACGAGTTCGGCCGCCGCACCCTGGCCGTAGGTCAGATGGCTCTTGCCGATCTTCTCGCCGACCGTGACGACGATGCGTTTCCAGCCGACCATGGTGCCGAGGCCGAGCGCCAGCGCGACGGCGACCTTCACCCAGATCGGGATGAACTTCGTCGCGTTGTCGACGGCCTTGTGATAGTCGGTGACCGCTTTCAGATCGGCCGCCTCCATCGGCAGCAGCTGCTTCTTGTCGATCAGCTTGAGCGCTTCGCCGATCAAATAGATGTCGTTGCGGGCGTTGCTGACCAGATCGGTCGGCACCGTCTCGACCGAGGCATAGGGCTGCAGGCCAGCCGTCGTGTTGTGGATGTAGGTCTGCAGCGCAACCGTCGTCTGGTCGCTCCATGTCCTGGTGCGCACGGCATCCTGGACGGCGGCCTTGGCATCGGCGACGGTGACGCCGGGCTTGGCATATTTGCCCAGCGCCGTTTCGACGCTGACCGAAGCAGACTTGTAGGCTTCGAGATAGTTGATGTCGGGGGTGCGGTTCAGCGCATACGCCGTCGGCACGACGCCGATCAGGATCAGCATGATCAGGCCCATGCCCTTCTGTCCGTCATTGGAGCCGTGCGCAAAGCTGACGCCGGTGCAGGTGAAGATGAGCAGGCCACGGATCCACCATGGCGGCGGCGTGTTGCCCTTCGGCGCCTCGTAGAGCGCCGGATTGCGCACCAGCAGCTTCATTACATAGAGCAGGATCGCCGCGGCGAAGAAGCCGATGATCGGCGACACCAGCAGGGTGACGCCGACATTGGTCGCCTGCGACCAGTCGACGCCGCTGGTGGCGCTGCCGGCGGGCGCCATGAACTGGTTGGCAAGGCCGACGCCGATGATCGAACCGACCATCGTGTGCGAGCTCGACGCCGGCAGTCCGAGGAACCAGGTGCCGAGATTCCACAGGATCGCCGCCACAAGCAGCGCGAACACCATGGCGAAGCCCGAGGACGAGCCGACCTGCAGGATCAGCTCGACCGGCAGCAGCGACAGGATGCCGAAGGCGACCGCGCCGCTGGAGGTGAGAACCCCGAGGAAATTGAAGGCGCCCGACCACATGACGGCGAATTCGGCCGGCATCGAGCGCGTGTAGATGACCGTCGCCACCGCATTGGCGGTGTCATGGAAGCCGTTGACGAACTCGAAGCCGAGCGCGATCAGCAAGGCGATGCCAAGCAGGATCCACGGCACGGTCTTGGCCACCGCAAGATCCTGGCTGAGCGCGTAGCCGACATAGGCGATGCCGACGAGCACCAGCACGCCGAAGGCCGGCAGGAACCACTTCGCGCTGCCCGATTGATCCAGCGGATGATCCGGTCTCGGAATGCCCGCCTCGCTAGAAACTATGTCCACCATGTCCCACTCCAGATGCATTGCAGCAAAGAACTGGGAAGACGCTATGTCCGCACGATGAACCCTGTGTGACGCCGGCGAACGCCGCGTTCACGAACAGGCCTGCCGAAAAGCGGGTGGGCGGCGCCTATTTGGCAATCTCGAGCAGCGACGATACCAACAACTGGCGCTCGTCTTTCGACAGGACATCCGAATCGAAGAGGTTCATGCTGCGCAATCCCTCGATGGCGAGATAGCAGATCAACAGCGATTTGAGATCCGGCGTCTCGCCCTTCAGCCGCTCGAAAAGCTGCCGCTTGAAGGTCTTTATCGGCATCATGAAATCGGGATCCTCGGCGATGGCCGAGAAGATCCAGGACGCCGACGGCTGCTTTTCCTCGCAATCATTGGCCGACAGCCTGATGTAGACGGCCAGGGGATTTTCGTCCTTGTCATTTGTGCTGGCGGCTTCCAGCGCGTGCTCGAACTCGCGCAGATAGCCTTCGACCAAACCTTGCATCAATTTGGCCTTGGTCGGGAAATTGTAGAGGAGCCCTCCCTTCGACACGCCGGCACGGCTGGCGACGGCATCCAGCGACAGGCTGCCTGGTCCGGATTCCCGGGCAACATCAGCCGCCGCGGCGAGAATCTTCTCGCGCGAATTCGGTCTTTGGGCTCTCATGGTGCCTCCCATCGCAAGCTTAGGCCCAATTGACAAGACCGTCCAGACGGTACAGGAAGACCGCCATTATTTGAAATCGGGACCCGCAGTCGGTATGTGTCCCGATATCCGCGCTTCGCGCCGGATTTCGACTGAGGGGACTTCCTTGTTCAAGCGCATACTCCGTATCTTTATCATTGTTCTGGTTCTGGCCCTGCTCGTCGTCGTGGTCGGCGGCATCGTCGGCTTCAACTTCCTGCGCGACAACGGCATCAAGCAGTACTTCGCATCGATGAAGCCGCCGGCGGCAACCGTTTCGACGACCATCGCCAAGCCTTCGGCCTGGACGCCAGGCGTCGAGGCGATCGGCACGGTCAAGGCGGTGCGCGGTGTCGACCTGACGGTCGAGACTACCGGTATCGTCAAGGACATCCTTTTCCATGCCAACCAGAAGGTGGCGGACAATGCGGTTCTGCTGCAACTCGATGACGCCGTCGAGCGCGCCGACCTCGATGCACAGAAGGCGCAGGCCGCGCTAGACCAGACCTCACTTGCCCGCGCCATCGAACTGACCAGGCGTGGCGTTGGCTCCGACTCGACGCTGGACACGGCGCGTGCGGCGGCCTCGGCCTCGGCATCCCAAGTCACCAAGCTGCAGGCCGTGCTCGACCAGAAGCAGCTGACGGCGCCTTTCGGCGGCACGGTGGGTATCCCGAAGATCGATGTCGGCCAGTATCTGGCGCCCGGCACCGCCGTGGTGACATTGCAGGACCTCGACACGATGCGGGTCGATTTCACGGTTCCCGAACAGCAACTCGCCTTGCTCAAGATCGGCCAGACGATTCGATTGGGCTTTGGCGGCGAGGACAGGCCATTCGCAGGCGCCATTCGTGGCATAGACCCGAAGATCGACTCGTCCAGCCGGCTGGTGAACATCCGGGCGGAAGTCGCCAATCCCGATGGCAAGCTGACCCCCGGCCAGTTCGTGCAGGTGCGTGTCGAGCTGCCCGAAGAGCAGAACGTGCTGACCCTGCCGCAGACGGCGCTGACGACAAGTCTCTATGGCGACTACATCTTCGTGGTGCAGCCAGCCAAGCCCGCCGAGACAGCGCCAGCTGCCAAGCCGGAGGAAAAACCCGCTGCGCCGGCAGCCGACAAATCGGCTGACGCCAAGCCTGCGGACACCAAGCCGGCCGATGCCATGAAGCCGGCGGCTGATGCAGCCAAGCCTGCCGCCGATGCGGCAAAGCCAACTGACAAGGCTGCCGATGGGGCCAAGCCGGCGGCGGAAGGTGACAAGCCCGCGCTCGTGCTGTCGCAGGTGTTCGTCAAGCCCGGC
>NZ_RZPB01000601.1:0-3686 GCF_003998535.1 Mesorhizobium sp. M7A.F.Ca.AU.002.02.1.1
GCCCGAGGTGATCCGGCTTGCCGACCGCGTGTTGGTCATGCGCGACGGCACCATCGCCGCCGAACTCGATAGGGCAAATCTCTCAGAACAGGCGATCGCGGCGCACGCCATCCCGCAAACGCAAACGCCGGCCGCACAGCCGGCAAGGCAGTAGGTGACGGATATGTCGGATGCCACTCTGGTGCGGTCCCAGGCCGAATTCCTGCGCGGTGTTTCCATGCGCGACGCCGGCACGCTGATCGGGCTTGTCGTGATCCTGGCCGTGTTCGGCGCGCTGGTGCCCGGCTTTTTCGCCGAGCGCAACCTGATCAACATCCTGCAGCAGTCGAGCATCAATGCCTGTCTGGCGCTGGGCATGACGCTGGTCATCATCTCCGGCGGCATCGACCTGTCGGTCGGGCCGACGGCAGCACTCTCGGCCGTCATCTCGGCCTCTATGATGGTCGCCGGCGTGCCGTTTCCGCTGGCCATCGCCGCCGGCTTCGCCATTGGTCTTGCCTGCGGCCTCGTCAACGGCGTGCTCGTCGCCCATGTTGGGCTGCAGCCCTTCATCGTCACGTTGGGAACGCTCAGCACCTATCGGGCACTGGCGCTGATCTACACCGGCGGCAATCCGGTCCTCGGCCTGCCCCCAGGCTTTCGCGCCGTCTTCAACGGTTCGCTGTTCGGACTGCCTCTGGCGGTCGTCATCGTCGCCTGCGTGGCTGTCGTCGCCTGGGTCGTTTTGAAGAAGACGCCCTTCGGCGAATATCTGCTCGCCGTCGGCGGCAACGAGGAGGCGGCCTACATCGCCGGCGTGCCGATTGCCCGCACCAAGATCGCCGCCTACATGATCTCAGGCCTGCTGGCGGCGCTTGCCGCGCAGATCCTGATCGGCCGGTTGGGCGCCGCCGAACCCATCCTCGGCAATCTCTGGGAGCTCGACGCCATCGCGGCTGCCGCCATCGGCGGCGCCTCGCTGATGGGCGGCAAGGGCAGCGTCGTCGGCACCATCCTGGGCGCCGTCATCCTCGGCGCCATGCGCAACGGTTTGACGCTGATGAACGTCCAGTCCTTCTATCAGCTTCTGGCAACTGGTCTTATAATCCTCGCCGCGATGCTTATCGATCGCGTGACGAGGGGGCGTGGATGACCTTGAGCGGGCTGGACCTGAAAGCGGTAGGACCGCGCATCCGCATGATGATGCCGCATCTCACTCCGCTGGAGGCGAAGGTGGTGGAAACCGTCTTCGGCCGGCGCGGCTTCGACGAGAGCATTCCGCTGAAGCAGATCGCCGAGGAATCCGGCGTGTCCGAGGCGATGGTGGTCAAGATCGCCAAGAAGCTCGGCTTTTCCGGCTATCGCGACTTCCGCACCGCCGTCTATGAGTACAGTCGCCTGCCGACCGCCGAGATGCACCAGGAACTGTCATCCGACGACAGTTCGGCCGAGATCGTGCAAAAAGTGTTCCGCACCTCCATCCAGGCGCTGGAGGAGACGCTGGCGATCCTCGACATCGAGGATTTCGACCGCGCCGCCGAGCTGCTCTTCCGTGCCAAGAACCGGGATTTCTATGGCGTCGGCGGCTCGGCGCAGATCGCGCGCGACGTTTCGCACAAATTCCTGCGCATCGGCATCCGCGCATCCGTCTACGACGATTCGCACATGATGCTGATGTCGGCCTCGCTGCTCGGCGGCGACGACATCGCCGTCGGCTTCTCGCATTCGGGCAACACGTCGGCCGTTATCGACGCCATTCAGTTGGCCCGCAAGAACGGTGCCCGCACGCTGGCCATCACCAATTACGACAACTCGCCCCTGGCCGCCGTCGCCGATATCGTTCTGTGCTCGACCGCGCAGGGTTCGCCGCTGATGGGCGAGAACGCAGCGGCCCGCATTGCCCAGCTCAACATTCTCGACGCGTTGTTCGTCGCGGTGGCGCAGCGCGACTATCAGGCGGCGGAGCGAAATCTCGGCCGCACTATGTCGGCGGTGACATCGAAACGAAAAGACCGGGGCTCATGACGACAACGCCGCTGGTGACCGTGTTCGGCAGCCTGCATTACGACATTATGGTCGACGCGCCCGACCGCCCGCGCAAGGGCGAGACGGTGACCGGCCATGCCTGGCACCCCAAATGCGGTGGCAAGGGCGGCAACCAGGCCGTCTCGGCGGCGCGAGCCGGTGTGTATGCGGCGATGATCGGCGCCGTCGGCGACGATGATTTCGGGCGGGCGTTGCTGGCCAATCTCGATCGCGCCAAGGTCGACCGCCGCTTCGTGCGGGTGGCCGCTGGCGCCGGCTCCGGCATGAGCGTGGCGATCTTCGACCAAGGCGGCGACTATGGCGCGGTGATCGTCTCGGGCAGCAATCTGGCACTGGGCCATGCCGACAGTGCCTCTGCTTCCGATGTGGTGGGACAGACGGCGGTGCTCCTGCTGCAGAACGAAGTGCCGGAAGCCGCCAACATTGCCGCCGCACGCGCAGTCAAGGCACGGGGCAGCCGCGTCGTGCTCAACGCGGCCCCCGCGCGCAAACTCTCCGAGGAGTTGATCGCCCTGGTCGACATATTGGTGGTCAACGCCATCGAGGCGGAATTCCTGGCTGGCACGGCAGTGGTCGAGACACTCGACGGGGCCGCGCAAGCCGCACGGCTATTGGCCGATCTCTATCCCGTGGCGATCGTCACGGCGGGCGGCGGAGGCGTCGCCTGTTGCGACCGGAGCGGCGAGGCCTTTGCGCTGTCCGCCATCCCGGTCAAGGTCGCCAGCACGCATGGCGCCGGCGATGAATTCGTTGGCGCGCTGGCCGCGGGACTTGCCCGTGGGCAGACCATGCGGGCGGCCATCACCGCCGCCAACGCGGCTTCGGCCTTGCTGGTCTCGACGCCAGAGGCCGAGCGCGACGGCATCTGACCGGCTGGTTTCCGTCTTGCCAGACCGCAGCAGCGGCCGCCTATCCTTGCGGCCTCGCGCGAATTCCGCTAAGGCGCGCCTTTGTCGCCGGGGAACACGGACTTGGACGATCAACGCGCCGACGTCGCCATCATCATGGGCAGCCAGTCCGACTGGGCGACGATGCGCCATGCCGCCGAAACGCTGGAAGCACTTGGCATCCCGCACAAGCGGCTCATCATCTCCGCGCATCGTACACCGGACCGGCTCTATGATTTCGCCAAGGGCGCCAAGGCGGCCGGTTACCAGGTGATCATCGCCGGCGCCGGCGGTGCAGCACACCTGCCCGGCATGACGGCGGCGATGACGCCATTGCCGGTGTTCGGC
The DNA here is from genome assembly GCF_003998535.1 of Mesorhizobium sp. M7A.F.Ca.AU.002.02.1.1. Taxonomy (NCBI): domain Bacteria; kingdom Pseudomonadati; phylum Pseudomonadota; class Alphaproteobacteria; order Hyphomicrobiales; family Phyllobacteriaceae; genus Mesorhizobium; species Mesorhizobium sp. M7A.F.Ca.AU.002.02.1.1. The sequence continues at coordinate 3,261 of NZ_RZPB01000601.1, forward strand.
GTGCCGGTGGAATCGAAAGCGCTTTCCGGGCAGGATTCGCTGCTGTCCATCGTCCAGATGCCAGCCGGCATTCCCGTTGGAACGCTGGCCATAGGCAAGGCTGGGGCCGCCAACGCAGCCCTTTTGGCCGCCGCCGTGCTGGCCCTGAACGATGACAGCCTTGCCGTCCGTCTGGATGCCTGGCGCGCCGCGCAGACTGCCAAGGTCGCGGCTGAACCGACGGATACGCCGTGAGCCTGCCCGCCGGATCGACCATCGGTATCATTGGCGGCGGCCAGCTCGGCCGCATGCTGGCTGTTGCTGCCGCCCGTCTCGGCTACCGCACCGTGGTGCTGGAGCCGCAAGCGGATTGCCCGGCCGCACAGGTCGCCAACCGGCAGATAACAGCCGCCTATGACGACCCGGCCGCCCTTGCCGACCTGGCAG
>NZ_RZPB01000602.1:0-3673 GCF_003998535.1 Mesorhizobium sp. M7A.F.Ca.AU.002.02.1.1
GCCTCTCGTCGGTCTTGCTCGACTGGTCGAGGACTTCGAGGAGGTAGGGGCGGCAATCAGCGAGGCAGGATCCGTCCTCAACCGGCCCCTGGAAAGCAGTTCGAATTCCACAGGTCTGAGACCGAAGCTCGTTGGCGAGATCAGTTTCCGTGATCTGACCTTCACCTACATCGGCACCAACACGCCAGCGCTTGACCGGGTCAACTTCGACATTCCAGCAGGGACGATGTTCGGCATCGTCGGGCGCAGCGGTTCGGGGAAATCGACAATTGCGCGGCTTCTGCAGGGGATCAATCGCGATTACAGCGGTTTTCTCAAGCTGGATGGCGTCGACCTCAAGGAAATCAACCTGCGTCACCTTCGCCAGGGGCTCGGCGTGGTCCTCCAGGACAATTTCCTTTTCCGCGGGTCGATTCGAGACAACATCATCGCCGGGCGCCCCGGCCTGACCCTTTCCGACGCCATGCGAGCCGCTCACCTTGCCGGCGCCGAAGAATTCATCGAACGCATGCCCAACGGCTATGACACCTATATTGAGGAAGGTTCGCCCAACCTGTCGGGTGGTCAAAAGCAGCGGCTGGCGATTGCGCGCGCGCTCATCCACGATCCGACCGTCATGATCCTTGACGAGGCGACCAGCGCGCTTGATCCGGAGAGCGAGGCGGTGGTCAGCGCCAATCTCATGCGCATCGCCAGGGGCCGCACGATGATTATTGTTTCGCACCGGCTTTCCTCGCTGACCGAATGCGACCAGATCCTGGTCATGGATCAGGGCCAGGTCCTCGATGTCGCGCCGCATGCGACCCTGCTCGAACGATGCGCGCTCTACCGCCAGCTTTGGATGCAGCAGAACCGGCATCTTGACAATCGCCAAGCTCGTCTGGCCGCTGTGCCGCCGAGACTTGTGTGAGCATCGGCTTCGGGGCGCCCATGAGCAGCATCACCCATTCCAGTCTTCCCGTCCGGCGCCGGACAGAGCCGAGCGATCCGACGATGCCCGTCATCCTGGAATTCCAATGGCCGTCGACGGCCATCGCCAATGCGCCCGTCCCACGAATGGCGCGCGGCATGGTCTGGATCATCTCAAGCATGGTCGTTGCCCTGATAACACTCTCAGGGCTCATACCGGTCGATCAGGTCGTCTCCACCAGAGGGCTCGTGGTGTCGCAATCGCCGAATATTCTGGTGCAGCCGCTCGAGACGGCGATCGTCCGCTCGATCGAGGTGCGCGAAGGACAGCGCGTGCGAGCCGGTCAAACGCTTGCTCGCCTCGACGCGACCTTCGCCTACGCTGACCTTGCTGCGCTGACGACACAGGTCTCGACACTTGAAGCCGAAGTGGCCCGTTTGAAAGCGGAAGCCGACGGAAAGCCCTTCAGCTATGACGGTCTGGACCCGAGTTGGACCCTGCAGGCATCAATCTTCGATCGTCGAAAAGCCGTCTACGACGCCAAGCTGTCGAGTTTTGACCGGCAGAGCGATGAACTCAGTTCCGTGATCTCGCGTTCCCGGTCCGATGCTGACGGCTACCGCCAGCGACTGGCCGTCGCGGCTTCGATCGAACGGATGCGCAAGCAACTGGAAGCAAGACAGGTGGGCAGCCGCCTCAATACGCTTCTGGCCGAGGACAACTGGGCAGAGATGTCCCGGGCGCTCGGCAACGCCGAGCAGACATCGGAAGCTGCCAAGCGACAACAGGCGACGGTGGCCGCCGACCGCGATGGCTACATCCAGAGCTGGCGCGCGGAAGTCTCGCAAGGCCTGTCGGAGGCGGGCTCGCGTATGTCCGATGCCCGTGAGCTTCTCAACAAGGCAAAGCTGCGTAAACAGTTGGTTGAGCTGAAAAGCGATGCAAACGCCATCGTTCAGTCAGTGGCGAAGGTTTCCGTCGGGTCGATCCTGCAATCGGGTGACCGGCTGATGACCCTGGTGCCGGACGACGCGGTGCTTGAAATCGAAACGAACATTGTCGGCCGTAGCAGTGGGTTCGTCCACGTCGGTGACCCCGTGGCCATCAAGTTCGACACCTTTCCATATTCGCAATATGGCGTCGCGCATGGCACTGTGCGCACGGTGAGCCCGGATTCCTTCTCGGCCCGGGAACAGGCGCGCGACCCGAACAGCTCGTTGGCCATGCTGCCCCCGGACGCTGACCTGTTTTACCGCACGCAGATTTCCATCGACGAGGTCGCCCTCCATGGCGTGCCCGCAAGTTTCACGATCGTCCCTGGCATGCCGGTAACCGCTGACGTCAAGGTCGGCCGCCGTACCGTGCTCAAGTATATTCTCGGCGCCATACTCCCCCTGGGCCAAGAAGCGATGAGGGAGCCATAGGCTCGGGCGCCGTGCGCGACAAACGGAGGTATGCGTTCTCGCATCGATGGCAATCCTTGACCGCCTGACTGCTTACGGTCCACCAGCGCTGGTATTGCGCCGGGCGATCCAGCTTTCTGACAGCGGCAAGCCTTTAGAAGCCTTTCCGCTGCTGGCAATTGCGGCACGCGCCGGGATTGTCGAGGCCGAATACCGCGTCGCTCGTTGCTATCTCGAAGGTTTGGGTGTGCCGCCAAGCCGGTCGGAAGGCGCGCGTTGGCTGCGGCGAGCGGCCGATCACGGCAGCCCCGATGCCCAGTCGCTCCTCGCCGCGCTTTACGTGGCTGGACTGGCGGCGCAGGAGCCCGACGGCAATGGCTTGGAATCGCAAAGCTTGTTCGAACGGGATTCCTCGCGGGAGCCGGAATTCGCGGCAGCGTTCGGGCTCGCGAAAAAGGCAGCCGAAGCTGGCTCCGCAACCGGGCAGGCAATTCTCGCCTATATCCTCAGCAGAGGCCCCGAAGCGATGCGGGACCTGGATGCGGCGCATGGCTGGTATGAGAAGTCTGCGGCAGCCGGCTGCCCTGAGGGATGCCTGGGCCTTGCTCTTTCCCTCGCCCGGCGCGGGCAGCCTGCGCAGACGGCCAAAGTTGCCGCCGAGGTTCGACGCGCTGCCGACGCCGGTCTGCCAACCGCAATCTACCTTCTTGGGGTCCTGACTGAGCATGGACGCGGCATGCCAGCTGATCGACCGGCAGCCGCGCGACTGTATCAGCTTGCCGCGGAGAAAGGCTTGCCCTCAGCCCAATTCCGGTTGGGATCGGCGCTCATCGAGGGTGGCCTTGCAGGTCAAGATATCGCCGCCGGCGAGGCGTGGATGCGGCGGGCCGCATTGGCAGGAAATATTGAGGCAGCCTATCGTCTGGGCGATCGGCATGTGAAGAGTTCGCCGCCAGACTATGCGGACGCCGCAACATGGTACCGACGGGCGGCAAATGCCGGCCATCAGGCTGCTGCCCGTGCGTTGGCATCGCTTTATCTTTCCGGAAACGGAGTCGCACGGGACGTCGAAGAGGGAGCGCGCTGGCTGCGTACGTCCGCAAATGCGGGAAATCAGCAAGCGCAGGTCGACTTTGCCAATCTGGTTATCGAAGGAGCAGGCGAGCCTGGCGACCGCGCCAGCATCGCTGGATGGTTCGAGGCGACCGCCTCATCGGGCGATCTGATTGCAGCGTTCAACCTCGGCCTCTGCTTTGCCGAGGGCGTCGGCGTGCGAAAGGACGAGGAGCAAGCTGCCCGATGGGTGAGGCGGGCAGCCGAAGGCGTGGCCGAAGCGCAATATGCCTACGCGCGAATGCTT
>NZ_RZPB01000603.1:0-3655 GCF_003998535.1 Mesorhizobium sp. M7A.F.Ca.AU.002.02.1.1
GTTCGGCTTCGACAAGCCGCCGCTCGAGCGCTTCGGCATGATGCTGTGGAACTATGCCCGCTTCGATTTCGGCGACAGCTATTTCCGCGACATTTCGGTGCTCGACCTGATCCTGGAAAAAATGCCGGTGTCGATCTCGATCGGGCTGTGGATCACGCTGTTGTCCTACCTGATCTCGATCCCGCTCGGCATCCGCAAGGCGGTCAAGGACGGCACTCCCTTCGACGTCTGGACCAGCGGCGTCGTCATTGTCGGCTATGCCATTCCGGGCTTCCTGTTCGGCATCATGCTGATGGTGCTGTTTGCCGGCGGGTCTTTCTGGGACTGGTTTCCGTTGCGCGGCCTCACCTCGGACAATTGGGATCAATTGTCGTGGTGGGGAAAGATCGTCGACTATTTCTGGCACATGACATTGCCGCTGACCGCGCTGGTGCTGTCGGCCTTCGCCACCACGACGCTGCTGACCAAGAACTCGTTCCTCGAAGAAATCCGCAAACAGTATGTGGTGACGGCGCGGGCCAAGGGTCTGTCGGAACGGCAGGTGCTCTACGGCCACGTCTTCCGCAACGCCATGCTGATCGTCATCGCCGGTTTTCCCGGCGCCTTCATCTCGGCCTTCTTCACCGGCTCGCTGCTGATCGAGAACATCTTCTCCCTCGATGGCCTCGGTCTGCTCGGCTTCCGGTCGGTGGTCGAGCGCGACTATCCGGTGGTGTTCGCCAATCTCTACATCTTCTCGCTGCTGGGGCTGTTCGTCGGGCTCTTGTCCGACCTGCTCTACACCTGGGTCGATCCGCGCATCGATTTCGAGCGGAGAGACGTCTGATGTCGGAGGCTACAGTCCCCGTCAACGCGGCACCCGCGCGGATCAAGCGGCCGTTTCTGTCGCCGCTCAACAAGCGCCGCCTGCAGAACTTCAAAGCCAACCGCCGCGGCTACTGGTCGCTGTGGATCTTCCTCGTCCTGTTCGTGCTGTCGCTGTTTTCCGAGTTCATCGCCAACGACAAGCCGATCATCGCTTCCTACAAGGGCGAAATCCTGTTTCCGGTGCTGGTCGCCTACCCCGAGGAAAAATTCGGCGGCTTCTATGCCGTCACCGATTATCGCGATCCGGTCATCCAGGACGAGATCAACGCCAATGGCTGGATGATCTGGCCGCCGGTGCGCTACTCCTATCAGACGGTCAACAACGCTATTCCCGAAGCAGCACCGGCCAGGCCGTCGTGGCAGTATGACGCCAAGACACGCTGCAACCAGTATCCGCAGGGTGCTGCCGACCCCGCCTGCATCGTCGGCAACTGGAATTGGTTGGGCACCGACGACCAGGCGCGCGACGTGCTGGCGCGCGTCATCTACGGCTTCCGCATTTCGGTGCTGTTCGGCCTGATCCTGACCGCCGGCTCGGCCTTGATCGGCGTCGCGGCCGGCGCCGTGCAAGGTTATTTCGGCGGCTGGACGGATCTCTTGTTCCAGCGTTTCATCGAGATCTGGTCCGCCATCCCGGTGCTCTATCTCCTGCTCATCGTCGCCGCCATCCTGCCGCCGGGCTTCTTCATCCTGCTCGGCCTGATGCTGCTGTTCTCCTGGGTGGCGCTGGTCGGCGTGGTGCGGGCCGAGTTCCTGCGCGCCCGCAATTTCGAATATGTCAACGCGGCCCGGGCGCTCGGCGTGCCCAACCGCACCATCATGTTCCGGCACCTGCTGCCTAATGCCATGGTGGCGACATTGACCTTCATGCCCTTCCTGCTCTCGGGCTCGATCTCGACGCTGACCTCGCTCGACTATCTCGGCTTTGGCCTGCCGCCCGGCTCCGCCTCGCTCGGCGAATTGCTCAAGCAGGCGCAGCGCAACCTCAATGCGCCGTGGCTCGGCATTTCCGGCTTCGTCGTCATCTCGCTGATGCTGTCCCTGCTGGTCTTCGTCGGCGAGGCGACGCGCGACGCCTTCGATCCGCGCAAGACGTTCAGATGAGCGAAGCCCCCTTGCTCAGCGTACAGGACCTCAGCGTCGCCTTCAGCCAGGGCGGCGGCCAGTCGACGGCTGTCGACCACATCTCGTTCGACATCGCCAAGGGCGAGACGGTGGCGCTGGTCGGCGAATCCGGCTCCGGCAAATCGGTCTCGGCGCTTTCGGTGCTGAAGCTTTTGCCCTATCCAAGCGCCAGCCACCCCTCGGGAAAGATCGTGTTCCAGGGCAACGACCTGCTGGCGATGAGCGAGAAGCAGTTGCGGCAGGTGCGCGGCAACAAGATCACCATGATCTTCCAGGAGCCGATGACCTCGCTCAATCCGCTGCACACGATCGAGCATCAAATCGTCGAGATCCTGAAGCTGCACCAAGGCATGGCCGACCGCCCCGCCAAGGAGCGCACCCTGGCCCTGCTCAACGAGGTTGGCATCCGCGATCCGCACAAGCGCCTCGATGCCTATCCACACCAGTTGTCCGGGGGCCAGCGCCAGCGCGTGATGATCGCCATGGCGCTGGCCAACGAGCCCGAACTGCTGATCGCCGACGAGCCGACGACGGCGCTCGACGTCACCGTTCAGGCGCAGATCCTCGAACTGCTGGCCGGCTTGAAGAGCCGCAAGGGCATGTCGATGCTGTTCATCACCCATGATCTCGGCATCGTGCGCAAGATTGCCGACCGCGTCTGCGTGATGACCAAGGGCAAGATCGTCGAGACCGGCCCGACCAAGGAGATCTTCGCCAATCCGCAGCATGCCTACACAAGGCATCTGCTGGCGGCCGAGCCGAAGGGCAAGCCGCCGGCCGCCAATGCCGACGCCAAGCCCGTCATGACCGGCAAGGACATAAAGGTCTGGTTCCCGATCAAGCAGGGCTTCTTCCGCCGCACCGTCGACAATGTGAAGGCAGTGGACGGCATCGATGTCACCGTGCGCGCCGGCCAGACGCTCGGCGTGGTCGGCGAATCCGGCTCCGGCAAGACGACGCTCGGCTTGGCGCTGGCGCGCATGATCTCGTCGACCGGCATGATCCAGTTCAACGGTCGCGACATCAACCAGCTGTCCTTCAATGCAATGCGGCCGCTCAGGCGCGAATTGCAGATCGTCTTCCAGGATCCGTTCGGCTCGCTCAGCCCGCGCATGTCGATCGCCGAGATCATCGAGGAAGGCCTCAAGATCCACGAGCCGAAGCTGTCGCCCGACGAGCGCGACGACAAGGTGGCCGCCGTGCTGAAGGAGGTTGGGCTCGATCCGGCGACCCGCAACCGCTACCCGCACGAGTTTTCCGGCGGCCAGCGCCAGCGCGTTGCCATCGCACGCGCCATGGTGCTCAACCCGCGCTTCGTCATGCTGGACGAGCCGACATCGGCACTCGACATGAGCGTGCAGGCGCAGGTCGTCGACCTGCTGCGCAGCCTGCAGGCCAAGCACGATCTCGCCTATCTCTTCATCAGCCATGATTTGAAAGTCATCCGGGCGCTCGCCAACGACGTCATCGTCATGCGCAATGGCAGGATCGTCGAAGCCGGCCCTTCCCAGCAGATTTTTGAAAATCCGCAAACCGACTATACTCGGGCGCTGATCTCGGCCGCCTTCAAGATCGAGACGGCACCGGTCGGCATCGTCAGCGAGTGATTTGCGTAAAGAGGGACTAAAGGACCGCAATGGAAAAAGGCCGCATCCTGCTTGCC
>NZ_RZPB01000604.1:0-3650 GCF_003998535.1 Mesorhizobium sp. M7A.F.Ca.AU.002.02.1.1
TTCTCAGCCAGTGCCAGTGCCTCGGAATAGATCGCGGCGTAGCCGAGCGAGATGAAATTGTTGAGCAGCTTCATGCGATGGCCATCGCCGGTGTCGCCGATATGGACGATGCGGCCGGCCCAGGTTTCGATTACCGGTTTCACCCTGGCAAAGAGGGTGTCCGGCGCGCCGACCATGGCGTCGAGTGTGCCTTCCCAGGCTTCCTTCGGCGTGCGGCTGAGCGGTGCGTCGACAAAATCGATGCCGAGCGCCTTGAGTTCAGCGGCAAGCGCAATGGTCGAGACGGGGTCGGAGGTCGAGCAGTCGACGACGACGGAACCTTTCTTCAAACCCTCCTTGAGGCCGCCCGGGCCGCGAATGATGGCTTCGACCTCGCGCGAACCGGTGACGCAGATGAAGACGATTGTCGATGCCGCCGCCACATCGCGCGAGGTCGATGCTTCGGTGGCGCCGCGGCCAAGCAGGTCTTCCGCCGGCTTGCGGTTCTTGCGGCCGAGAAAGGTCAGGCTGTAGCCCTTGTCGACGATGTTCTTGGCGATCCCGTGGCCCATCAGGCCAAGCCCGATGAAGCCGATCTTTTCGCTCGCGGCAGTCGTGTTCATGTCTTCAAGTCCTGTTGCAATGATTGATGTCAGGCGCTGCCGTTTTGCAGGCGAGGGTGGTTGCGGATGGCGATATTGTCTGACAATACACATAAATTCCTGAGGATGTGGAGAGCAAAATGACGAAGCGGATCATGTTCACCGGCGGCAGCGGCAAGGCCGGACGCCATGTCGTCCAGTATCTGGTCGAGCAAGGCTGCCAGGTGCTCAACATCGACACCAGGCCGCTCGACAACCCCAAGGTGCGCACGCTGATCACCGACATCACCGACAGCGGGCAGGTGTTCAACGCACTGTCGAGCTATATGGGCCTGCATGAATTCGACCCCTCGCTGCGTCCGCAGCCGGTCGATGCGGTGGTGCATTTCGCCGCCATCCCGCGCATCATGATCACCACCGACAACGAGGTGTTCCGCATCAATGCGCTCGGCACCTACAATGTCATCGAGGCGGCAGTTAAGCTCGGTATCCGAAAGGTAATCATCGCCTCCAGCGAGACCACCTATGGGCTGGTCTTCGCCAACGAGCCGCGCGATCCAAAATATTTCCCGCTCGACGAGGAGTATGACGTCGATCCGATGGACAGCTATGCCTTGTCCAAGGTCGTCAACGAGAAGACGGCGCGGGCCTTCGCGCAGCGCAACGGCACCGACATTTATGCCCTGCGCATCGGCAACGTCATCGAGCCGCACGAACATTCGCTGTTTCCGAAATGGTTCGCCGATCCGGGTTTCCGCAAGCGCATCGCCTGGAGCTATGTCGACGCGCGCGACCTTGGCCAGATCACGCTGCGCGCCATAGAGAAGGACGGGCTCGGCTATCAGGTGTTCAACGCGGCCAATGACGACACCTCGTCCGACCTGCCGACAGCCGAACTCTTGAAGCGGTTCTACCCCGGCGTGCCGGTCAAGGCCGAACTCGGCGAATACGAGACGCTGCTCTCCAACCGCAAGGCGCGTGACGTGCTGGGCTTCCGCCCGGAGCATAGCTGGCGCAAATACGTCAAGCAGGCCTAGGCATGTCGACACTCAGGTGATGCCGGCCTGCGAATGACGGCTTTCTGCGCTTCCGCCTTCGCCGGCCGAAGCACTTATGAGTGGTCGTGGCAGTCAAGGCTACGGCCGGCGTAGGCCGATGCTCACGTACCCAAAAGTACGCTGCGCTCCGGTTCTCGAAATCCGTCATTCTCGGCTCGGCCTGACCTGAATATCGACATGCCAATCAAGCGGCGGATCGGGGCTGATCTGTGCACAGCGGGCAGCTTTGCGATGCAAGCCGCTTGCTGCGCTTGACAGCCTGCTTAATACGGACTTTCTGGACCCCATGCGGGACGCGAAGCCGAACAAGGAAAAATCGTTGGGGAAAGCGGCCTCCGGGGACCGTCCGGGCGGCGTTCGCCGGGCGGACGCCGCGCGTATTCCCGGCTCCAGCGTCCACGCCTCGCTGGCCAGTGAAATCGGCCTCAGGATCGTGCGCGGCGATTATCCGCCTGGCACCATCCTGCCCAATGAAGCGAAATGGTCGGAGACCTTCAGCGTCAGCCGCTCGGCGGTGCGCGAAGCGATCAAGATGCTGATGGCCAAGAGCCTTTTGGCCTCACGTCCCAAGATCGGCAGCTGGGTCGAGCCGAAGGAACGCTGGAACCTGCTCGATCGCGATGTGCTGGCCTGGTACGCGACGTCGCCGGACCGCGAAGTGTTCCTCAAGACGGTGCAGGAATTCCGCCATATCATCGAGCCGGAAGCGACCGCGTTCGCCGCGATGCGAAGAACCGACGAGCAGATGGCCGAGATCAGCCTGGCCTGCCGTGAGATGGGCGCGGCGACGAGCCTGCAGGAGCGGACCCGCGCCGACACGCGCTTCCATCTCGCCATCCTGCGGGCTTCGGGCAACGACCTGCTGGTGCCGCTCGGCGTACTGATCGAATCCGCCTTCGATCATCTCTTTGCCTATACGACACGGGAGATCGACGATCTCAACCACGCGCAGAAGCTGCACGAGGCGATCGAGAAGAACATCCGCCTGCAGCGCCCCGACGCGGCGCGCAATGCTGTGCGCAAATTGCTCGCCAACACAGACGGCGTCATCCGCGCCCGGTAAGGCCGGACCGGCCGCTAATCATCCTTGTCCCGTCCGAAGGCGCTGCGCAGTTCGTCCTTGGCGTCCTCAAGCACTTTTTTGCGCGCGGCAGGCAAGTTCTTGCCGGCGCGGTTGATGTAAAAATTCAGCATCGACATGGCGGATTGGAAAGGCTCGGCCTTGCGCCTGTGGCTGTGTTCGGCGGATCGTTTCAGCGAGGCGGCGATCTTCCTGGCGTCGTCGGATTCGAAGACGTGATCCTCAAGATCCATTGCGTTGCTGTGCTCGGTCACCTCGGCCGACCATTTTTTCCTGGTGGCGGTCATCGCAGGACTCCTTTGCGGGGTGGGTTGCCGGGAAACTCCGCACATCGGTATCGGTTCCGCCCTGGCTCTGGAGCCACGGATTTGCCCGCTGTGGCGCTGCTGCGGCCTGAGAATGCGCCGATAGTGGCGCAAACGGCAGCCGATCTCCGAGACCGCCGACAGGAAACGCCTTGACCCGAACCGACAGCCTCCAGCCCGGCCCCGGCATCGACAGCTCCTATGCCTGGATGCGGCTTGCCATCTCGATGCTGCTGGCGACGATCGGCGCCGTGGGCATGTGGGCTGTCGTCGTCGTGCTGCCCGCCGTGCAGGCCGAGTTCGGCGTCGACCGCGCCGCGGCGTCCATGCCTTACACGGCGACCATGGTCGGTTTCGCCGCCGGCAACGTGCTGGTCGGCCGCGCCATCGACCGGATGGGTTACTGGATCCCGGCGCTGATCTCTTCGATTGCGCTTTCCGCGGGCCTGCTGCTCGCGGCGCTGTCGACCTCGATCCTGCAATTCACGCTTGCCCAGGGGGTGCTGATCGGTATCGGCACGTCGGTGATCTTCGGGCCGCTGATCGCCGATATCTCGCACTGGTTCAACCGCCGTCGCGGTGTTGCGGTCACGGCGGCGGCGGTTGAACCAGTGCGAGATATCGG
>NZ_RZPB01000605.1:0-3647 GCF_003998535.1 Mesorhizobium sp. M7A.F.Ca.AU.002.02.1.1
CCGCCATCATCTCGTTCTCGGCGCTGTTGATGCTGTTCGTGTTCGATTTCGACCACGAGATAATACGCGCGCTGGTTTCCTCCTACACGGTCGCGCCGGTCAACATCTTCTTCAACCCGCAGGCAGCCCTCGTCGATGTCACCGACACGGTGTCGGACACCTTCTTCCTGGTCATCCGCCTCGGCAGCCCGTTCGTCGCCTATGCCATTCTCGTCAATCTGACGATCGGCTTCGTCAACAAGCTGACCCCGCAGATCCCGATCTATTTCATCTCCCAGCCCTTCATCATCGCCGGCGGCATGATCATCTTCTATTTCGCCGTCGGCACCATGCTGTCGCTGTTCGTCGACGGCTTCGTCGACCTGACGCTGGCGAGATGACCATGAGCACGCGCAAGGACCGCCTGAAGAAACTGGTCAAGGTGCAGGAACAGCTGAAGGCGCTGCACGAAACCCGCCACGCCACCTTCCTTGCCGCGGCCAGTGCCGCCGAGGCTGAAGCCAGGGAACTGGTCGGCCATTTCGACCAGGCCGATTCGCTTTCCGCCCTGTTCCCCGATCTCTACCACCGCCGCATCGCCCAAGCGGTCGTGCGCCAGGAGGCGAACCTGGCAAGCGCGAAGCAAGAAGCCGGCCTCATCGCCGCCGCGACCGCCCGCACCAACATGGTTGAGCGTGCCTACAAGGACGTGCGCAACCGCGACGAGCGCGAACGCTCCGACCGCGAGCGGCTCGACATCATCGCGCAGAAGCAGGGCGAGGAGTAAGCTGAGGGTGTTCCGCTATGGGCCAACGGTGAGCGTCATTGACCAGGTTGCGAATGGCGGCAATCTCGGTCTTAGGGGCGGGCATGGTGGCTTCCTGAGAGCGGACATTGCAGGCTGCACATCGAGGTCCTGCCGCGCCATGACCAGTCGATGCTTCGGTCTGGAAGCAGCCGTTGAGCAGACGTTCATTGCACGGCGGCGGCCGCGGTGAAGATGTAGCCAACGCCATAGACGACCTTGATCGGCGCGGGCAAGCTGATGTGCTCCTCCAGTTTGCGGCGTAGCCGGCTGACGACTGCGTCGAGATGCCTGTTGTCGAAGTTCGACCTGGGACGGGCGACAAGCTCCACCAGATCCTCGCGCTGGCAGATTTCGCCGCTACGGTTGCAGAGCACGTTCATGAAGGCGAACTCGGCCGCCGTCAGTTTAAGCGAACGGTGATTGGGCGCGATCAGCATCCAGTTCGTGCCGTCCAGCACCCACCGATCGCTGCTGCCGTTGGCAGAGTCGGGCGGGGCTCCCGTCCGTCGCAGCAGGCTGCGAATTGCGGCGTCGATCTCGCGCAGCGTGCTGTGCTTGACCAGGTAGATGTCGGCGCCGCTCTCAAAGCCACGGATACGGTCGTCGCTGTCACCGAGCGCCGTCAGCATGATGATGCCGCAGGCATGTGATTTGCGGATTTCGGTTGCCAGATCGAACCCGTTCCCATCGGGCAGCCCGACATCGAGGATGATGACAGCGGGCGAGCTGCCGTTGGCCAGCGTCTGGCGCAATTCCCCTGCCGTGGCGACGCCTTCGGCCGTGAAGCCCGTCAGTTCCAGGAAATCCGCCAGATCCTTGCGCAGCCGGGGCTCGTCCTCGACGATCAGAATATGCGTCATGCGGTCAGTTCCTCGGGCGAAAGTCGATCCGTTGCCTCGCCTGCCAGAGGCAGGCTGACGATGGACGTAATGCCCTGGTCGTCGTTGGCGAGCAACTGCAGCTTGCCGCCGTGATAGGCCAGCAATTTGCGCGAAGAATAGAGGCCGAGACCGGTTCCGGTTACCGCCATCGTATTGGAGGCCCGGAAAAAGCGCCTGCCGATCTTGTGAAGCTCAGCCTGTGGAATGCCGATGCCACGGTCACGCACCCGAATGACCGCACTTCGACCTTCGCTGCGCACATCGATATCCACTGGCTGGTCCTCCGACGAATATTTGAGCGCATTGTCGATGAGGTTGATCAGGACCGTCGCCAGCATCTCGGGATCGGCGACAAGCGAAACGGCGTCGTCATCCGCCGTAAAGATCAGGCGCTCGCCGCGCCCGGTCATCCCGAAATGCAGCCGCACATCGGCAATAAGCAAACCGACGCGTATCATCTCCGGCTGAAACCCGCTGTCGCGATCATTGGCCATGAAGCGGTCGATCAGGGAAAACAGGCGATCGAGCGCCTCGCCAATGCCGGCAATCCGTTCTCGTGTCGCTTCGGGCGACTTGTGGCCGACAAGGCCGATCATGTCGGCCGCGTTGCGGATGATGGCGAGCGGGGTGCGAAACTCGTGGCTGACGACGCGCATGAAGTCCGCCTGCTCGTCGCGAAGCACACGTTCGGCCGCCAGGCTCGCGTTCAACCGGCTTTCCAGCCGTCGTCGTTCCCGTACCTCCCGCGACAGGGCGATATTTTTCTCCAGCAGCGCAGAGGACAGCCGCGAACTGACCATGAACAGCAGGCAGCCGAAAAAGGCGATCAGGAACAGCGCGCCCTGCAGCAGATACCAGGCGTTGCGGTCGGCCAGAACTGAGGCGCCTTGAAAATCGACCGGCAGCCGGTATTCGATGATGCTCTGGAGAACGCTAGCCGCGATATACTCGGCAAGCACACCGATCGTGATCCAGCGCAGGAGGGTTGGTTGCGTCCGGTCCCGCATCAGCCCAAGACACATCACCGACATCATCACGACCGTAAAGAAGGTCGATGCGTGAATGCGTATAGCAATGTCGCCTGGATCAATCGCGAGGGAGGCACTCCATGCGACAATTTGGAAAATCAGCAGTGAAATGCTGATCCAGGTATAGCGTGGCTGTCCCAGAAAGCGCGCCAGACCCTCGGCCAGCAACACCAGGCCTAGCTTGATGATCGTGTTGTGGAGCACGATGGCCCAGGCCGCCGGCTGCTCCCCACGCAGGAGAATCAGCAGCACCCCCGCCGCGATAGCGACGAAGCCGGCCGCAAGAAACTTCAACTCATAGAGGCGGCGCCACGCCAGCCACACAAACAACCAGGTGACGGCCTGCAGGCTTGCGGTTGCAAACGTAACAACCAGAACGGTCTTCAGATCAAGCATGGTCGAGTATTCGCACGGGGTTCCCCTGCCGCACCCCCCGATGCGCCAAATGTTGAATCTCGCAGGAGTTGTGCGGGGAGGCAAGCGCGATCCGCCCGTGCAAGAATTGGTCAGAATTCAATAGAATTGATCGGTGGAATTGTCGGGAGAGGACGTTTTATCATCGGCCGCGATCGTCTTGGTGGTTTCGCCGGGCGGATTGTGAGGAAGCAGTCGGGGCGATGTGCGTGGCGGACGCACGCGACCCGACGCAGCGGCAAGCGATGATTTTCGCGGGACGCCCGGCGATCGGGCCGGCCGCGGAATCGTTGCTTGCGGCACACGGGGGGAATTCCATGACAATTCGCGATCGTCGCTCGCTCATATCCCGCTTGTACTTTTGTGCTCCACGGCGCTCGCGGGGTCGTTGCTGCTGCCAGTCATCCTGACGGCGCCGGCGCATGCACAGGCTCTTTATGGTGCGACCGGAGGCAGGGGCGGTGATGGTGACGTAGACAGCAACGGCGGCGATGGTGGCGATGCAGGTGACGCCGGCGTCGCGGGCAACGGTCCGGA
>NZ_RZPB01000606.1:0-3637 GCF_003998535.1 Mesorhizobium sp. M7A.F.Ca.AU.002.02.1.1
CCGTACGCACTGACGAAGTCCATCGCCGCGCCTTTGCCAACTCGCTTTGCGTCGGCGCCTATGTCGATGGCAGGCAAGTCGGCTTCGGCCGGGCGATCACCGACCGCACCGTATTCGCCTATCTCGCCGATATCATCATCTGGCCGGAGAATCGCGGGCAGGGCATAGGAAGCCGGCTCGTCCAGGCCCTGATCGATCATCCGGAGGTCAGGACCGTTTTCCATTGGAGCCTGTCGACCAGCGATGCCCATGGCATGTATGAAAAGCTCGGGTTCAAGCCATCGACCGATGGCCGCTACATGCGCTTGGATCGCGTTCCTGAATGAGGCGCGGCTTGCCCGCCATTGTTGCAAAATAATCGCAGTGGTTGGACCAGATACGCTTTTGGCGTCAGCCCGTCTTGGCGGTGCATCGGAGCGTCTCTATAAGAACCGCTCCGCAATTGTCTTGCGGGAGGTCCGAATGGCAGTATTTCACATGGTAATGCGAGGCCGCGAAGCCTAGGTCTCATCCGGCGCTCCGCGAAGGTTTGCCCTTCGTGCCGATGCCGGATCGAGCACAGGCTTATGCCGATGCCGATCGCCGCCCGGTTATGGGCGATACGCCAAATATGCCACTCCGCTTCCGGGCAATCATTGGCCCTTGCGCGGCTTCTTCAATTTTCGACCTACTGGGATCGGGCTCGTTTGTGCCCGAATGACATCATGGCTCGTTTCAAGATCGATTTGCGCGCGAGCGCCTTTCGCAGCGTTCTTGGCTTCACGCTTACCCATTGGCGGCGCCAGCCGTGGCGGCTTTCGCTCATCATGGCCAGCTTCCTGCTGTCGACGCTGGCCGATGTGCTGACGCCGCTCTATTCCGGCCGGCTGGTCGACGCAGTCGCCAGCAGCGCCGCCGCCGACGCGATTGCCTGGAATGCCGCGCTGACGGCGTTCTCGATGTTGATGGCGCTGGCGCTGGCCGGCGTCGTGTTGCGCAACCTGGCGTTCATGGGCATCGTCGAGCTGACCTTGAAGATGATGGCCGACATCGCCGCCGATGCTTTCCATCGCGTTCAGCGCTTTTCCACCGATTGGCATGCCAACAGCTTTGCCGGCTCGACCGTCCGCAAGGTGACGCGCGGCATGTGGGCGCTCGACCTGCTCAACGACACCATCCTCATCGCACTGCTGCCGTCGGTCGTCATGCTGGTCGGGTCGACGTTGCTGCTCGGCTGGTTCTGGCCGTTGATGGGTGCGGTCGTTGCTGCCGGTTCGGTGCTGTTCATCACGGTGACGGCGCTGCTGTCACTTGGCTATGTCGCGCCGGCGGCAAGGCTCGCCAACACCTGGGATACCCGCCTCGGCGGCTCGCTGGCCGACGCGGTCAGCTGCAACGCCGTGGTCAAGGGCTTTGGCGCCGAGGAGCGCGAAGAACGCCGCCTGGCCAAGGTCGTCGCCAAATGGCGTGCGCGTACACGGCGCACCTGGGTGCGCGGCACCATCAACGGCACCACGCAAGGGGTGCTGCTGCTGGTCATGCGCGCTGCGGTGATCGGCCTGGCGCTGATGCTGTGGTCGTGGGGGCAGGCGAGCGCCGGCGACGTTGCGTTCGTGCTGACCTCGCTCTTTGTGCTGCAGGGCTATCTCAGGGACATCGGCACGCATATCCGCAACCTGCAGCGCTCCATCAACGATATGGAAGAGCTGGTCGATTTCCAGTCCGAACCGCTCGGCATCGAGGACCGGCCAGGTGCCAAGCCGATCCGGATCACCGAAGGACGGATCAGCTTCGACAACGTCACCTTTCACTATGGCCATCACCGATCCGCGCTTTACCGCGACTTTTCGGTCGATATCGCGCCGGGTGAGCGCGTCGGGCTGGTCGGCCATTCGGGGTCGGGCAAGACGACCTTCGTCAAGCTTATCCAGCGGCTCTATGACGTGAACGCGGGGAAAATCCTGGTCGACAGTCAGGACATCTCGCAGGTGGCGCAAGCCTCGCTGCGCGGGCAGATCGCCATCGTTCAGCAGGAGCCGATCCTGTTCCACCGGTCGCTGGCCGAAAACATCGCCTATGCCAGGCCGAGTGCGTCGCAGGAGGAGATCGAGCATGCCGCCAAGCTGGCGAGTGCGCATGACTTCATCACCAACCTGCCAAAGGGCTACGGTACACTGGTCGGCGAACGCGGCGTGAAACTGTCGGGTGGCGAGCGTCAGCGCGTGGCGATCGCGCGCGCCTTCCTTGCCGATGCGCGCATCCTGATCCTCGACGAGGCGACATCGAGCCTCGATTCGGAATCGGAGGTGCTGATCCAGCAGGCGATGGAGCGGCTGATGGTCGGCCGCACCACGCTGGTCATCGCGCACCGGCTTTCGACAGTGCGGGCGCTCGACAGGCTGCTGGTCTTCGATCGCGGCAACATCGTCGAGGAAGGCTCGCATGACGAACTGATCCGGCTGAAAGGCGGCATCTACCGTCGCCTGTTCGAACGCCAGGCGCTCGAACTGACCAAGGGACTTGTCAGCTGACCTGAGGCGGCCTCCAGCTTCGGCCGGAGGCCGCCTCTGTCAGGCACGGTCAGCCCAGCGGGCTGGAGCAGGAGATGCGATCGCAGGGAGGCAGTCGACCCGTCGATCAGCGCCGTGATGCTGGCCGACTTGATTTGCCTGTGAAGTCCTGTCCGGATAGTAAGTCTTGGGACCTCTGTTCATCATATTGACCGAGATACGTTGTTTCTACCAATGGTTGATATATATCCGATGGAGGCAACCCACGGACGTTTTTCACGATGCATCTTTCTGCGAATGCCGAGGAAAAGTTGGCTGCGCCGTCAGTGCTGGAATCTCAGCATGGCTCGGTTCGGCCGCTTGCTGCCGAAGATCTCGAGCGCGTCGCCGCACTCTTCCTGACGAAGTTTCGCCGGCGGCGCCGTCACCTCCTCGATCGCGCGATCGCCGAAACGGCCGCGTATATGAGAGAGATTTATCTCGACCCTGCCGGCCACTCCGGTGAAAGCAACGCTCTTGTCCAGATCAACCGGCAGGGCCGCCTGGGTGGGTTCCTCGGCGTTTTGAAAGCCCGCTACGAGCTCAATGGTGCGCCATTGAATGCGGCGATCATCGGGCCGCTCATGGCCGACCCCGGCACCGATGACGGCTCGGCCGGACCGCAATTGCTGCGGGCATTGCATCAAGGCGAATTCGATCTGCAGCTGACCGATTCGGCCAACCGGACATCCTTAGCCTTCGCGCGCCCGATGAAGTATCAACTCCTGCCGGTGCATTGTCTGGGATGGACATATGTCTTCCGGCCGGCGGGAATGGCCGCCGCCGCACTGCACCGTAAATGGCCCGGCCTGCCTCACCTTGTACTCGACCCCTTTGCGCGAGCATTCGATGCTCTTGCGAAAAGAAGGTTCGAGCCCCCCGTCCAGCATTCATCGTCGCATCGCACCCACCGTGAGCCGATCAATGCCGTGCAATTTGCCGAGGAACTGCCGACCCTCCTGTCTGGTTACGCTCTTCGGCCGAGTTGGAAGGATGGGGAGTTGCCACGGCTGCTTGCGCTGGCGGCCGAGAAGCGGGCCGACGGCCCCCTTCATTTCGGTGGGATCTACGACGAAACGGGCAAAATGCTCGGTTGTTATGCCTTCTAT
>NZ_RZPB01000607.1:0-3632 GCF_003998535.1 Mesorhizobium sp. M7A.F.Ca.AU.002.02.1.1
GCTGTGGGAGACGGTCACAAGGCTGGAGCCGCTGAAGCCGAAATTCGTCTCGGTGACTTACGGCGCCGGCGGCTCGACACGGGAGCGCACCGCGCGCACTGTAAAGCGCATCCTGACGGAAACCGGTATTCCTGCAGCGGCGCATCTGACCTGCGTCGGGGCAACGCGCGACGAGGTCGATGCGGTCATCCAGGATTACAAATCGATCGGCATCAACCGGTTCGTGGCGCTGCGCGGCGACCCGGCCTCCGGCGTCGGCGAGCCCTACCGGCCGCATCCCGGTGGCTACGAGAATGGCGCGGAACTGGTCGCCGGGCTCAAGACGATCGCGGATTTCGACATCTCCGTCGCGGCTTATCCGGAAAAGCATCCGCAAAGCCCCGATTTCGCCACCGACATCGAGATGCTGAAGCGCAAGGTCGACAATGGCGCGACGCGGGCGATCACCCAGTTCTTCTTCGACAACGATCTCTACGAGCGCTATGTCGAGCGCGTTCGCCGCGCCGGCATCTACATCCCGATCGTGCCGGGCATCCAGCCGGTTCACAGTTTCAAGCAGGTCGCGAACTTTTCCGCGAGGGCGGGCGCGCATGTGCCCGGCTGGCTGGCGGAGCGTTTCGAAGGCCTCGACAAGGACCCGCAGACGCATGCGCTGGTGGCATCGGCGGTGGCAGCCGAACAGGTCATGGACCTGGTCGAGCGCGGTGTCGGCGATTTCCACTTCTACACCATGAACCGCGCCGATCTGGTCTTTGCCATCTGCCATATGATCGGTATTCGCTCGCACGAGGCGGCGGCCGCCGGATCAGCCGCGGCATGAGGTCGGGCTCAACAACAAAAGGCCGGGAAAAACCCGGCCTTTTGAATTGGTTGGACTATTTGGGTGCTGGTCTTCCCCGCTTTGGCGGTCAGGGAAGGAAGCCCATAATGAGGGCTCCGATAAAGGCGAACGCAGCACAGATCATCAATGCGTTGATAGGCCTCGTAAGTCCCATGACATAGCCTCCTCTTAAAGAGCTATGTCATGGAGTCTAGGTTCATTTGTGCCACAGGCAAGCGGAAAATGTGCTGCATTGCGACGTGATTGTGAAATCCGCGACATGTCTTTTGCCGTTAGGCTTTGAAACTCCTAGGCAAATACCGACTTCAGACCTGTGAATAAAATGTGGCCGGCTCGTGTCGCTGCCGTGTCATGGCAGCGCTACCGCCGCGAAAGTCGAATGCGACTTTCGCGGCGATGTGGGGGTTCAAAGGACGCGCTAACGTCTTCCAAGGACGCGCCCGTCGATGGTGATGAGGCCGAGCGCGATCAGCACCACCCCGCCGATTTCGAACAGCTCCAGCCGCTCGCCTAGGAACAGGAAGCCGAGCAGCATGGCGCTGGCCGGCACAACAAGCGTGACCAGCGAGGCGTTGGTAGCGCCCGCCGAGGCGACGAGGTTGAAATAGAGGATGTAGGCGACGGCTGTGGACAGAAGTGCCAGCGCCAGCACCGCCGCCCAGACCGGCGGCGAGGCCGAGAACAGGCCGGATGGGCCGTAGGTGAAGAGCACGATCGGGATCATGATGATGGTCGAAGCGGTCAACTGCCCGGTGGCGACGACCGGCGAGGGCACGCCCTTGAAGCGGCGGGCGACCATCAGCGCAATGCCATAGGACAGTGAAGCGCCGATCAGCGCGAATTTGGCCCAGACCGGGCCGCCGAGCCCGGCAAGCAGGCCGGGGCCGATCATGACGGCCGTACCGGCGATGCCGAGCGCAATGCCGGCGAGCTTGTTCCAGGAGAGCTTTTCGTCCGATGTCAGCGCATTGGCGAGAATCAATGTCCAGAACGGCGTCGTGGCGTTGAGCACCGAGGCGACGCCGGCGCCAAGCTCCGTCTGGCCGGCGAAGATCAGCGAAAAGGGCACCACATTGTTGGTGAGCGCCAGCAGGAAGAACAGGCCTGCATGCGGAAGCGCGAGGCGGAAGGACGGGCCGCACAGGCCGAGATAGATCTGTAGCGCGATCGCGGCGATGGCGACGCGAAACAGCACCAGCACCAGCGGGGGGAGTTCGGCCACCGCGATGCGGGCAAAGAAGAACGAGCCGCCCCAGATCGCGCCGAGCAGCAGGAGCTGCCCCCAGTCCTTGAGCACCATCGGCCCGCGCGGTGCTGATGTCGCGGCTATTGTCATGTGAGTCGCCCTCCCAGACGGCCTGAATGCCAGTCAGTCAGGCAGAAGCCATATCGGACTCAGTGACAAGAGCCACCCGAAACCTGATCGCTGGCAAACGTTGCTGGCAAAGACCCAGCGCCCCAGCGTCAGCCGCACGAGACACAGAATTGTTTTCATTAGCCGCTAGCTTGGATTAATTGTGCGCAGCCGAAGTGAGGATTCGTCCATGCAGCGATTCGAGAATGCCCGCGAGGCGGCACTGGCGCTTCGTCCGGACGATCCGGTCTATTGCTTCCGCCCGCAAGTGCTGATGGCGGATGCCAGGCAGTTCATGGGCATGTTCCCCGGCAAGACCGCCTATGCGGTCAAGACCAATGGCGAGCAGATCGTGCTGAAGACGCTGGTCGAAGCCGGCGTCAAGGCTTTCGACGTCGCTTCGCCGGGCGAGTTCGCCGCCGTGCGTGCCGTTTCCCCCGATGCCGAGATGCTCTACATGCACCCGGTCAAGGCGCAGTCGGACATCAAGCTGGCGCTGGAGAAATACGCCATCCGCGTCATTTCGCTCGATCATGAGGACGAGATCACCAAGCTGACGCGAGTGGTGCGGGCTCTCGACATCGATCCGGGCTCGATCAGCGTGTTCGTGCGGGTGCAGACCAAGGGGCATGCCGCCTACGAACTGTCGAAGAAGTTCGGCGCCGGGCCGGCGTATGCCGTCGAGCTCGCGGAGCGGCTGAGCCGTACCGGCTACAAGGTCGGCCTGTGCTTCCATGTCGGCAGCCAGATCGAGGATCCCGATACCTATGAGCGGGCGCTGGCTTCCGCCGACTGGGTGCGCAACCGGCTGACCTTCGATATTGCCGGGCTCGATGTCGGCGGCGGTTTCCCCGCCGAATACGGCCACGACCCTAACCGCAAGCAGATCGAGATGCCGTCGCTTGGCCAGATCATGTCGCGGCTGTCGGGCGATCTGAAGGAGTATCAGTTCGACCAGATGCCGCTGGTGGCTGAGCCCGGCCGGGTGATCGTGGCGCGCTGCCTGTCGTTGATCGTGCGGGTGCTGCTGCGCAAGGGCAAGCGGCTCTACATCAATGACGGCATCTGGGCATCGCTGTCGGATTCATGGACCGGCAAGATCACGCTGCCGGCGCGCTTCATTCCCGACCCGGCGATCCGCTCGCGCAATGGCGAGGAGAAGAACATCGTGCCGTTCAAGGTCTGCGGCGCGACCTGCGATTCCGTCGACATCCTGTCGCGGCCGTTCTGGCTGCCGGAAACGGTCGATACCGGCGACTGGATCGAGATCGGCCATATCGGCGCGTATTCGCTGTCGCTGAGGACCCGCTTCAACGGCTTCTATCCCGACACCTTCGTCGAGGTGACGACGCCGTTCGACGAGGGCGACGCGCCACAGGGTTTTGCCAGTTTGGAGACGATGGCGGATTGAGGGGAATAAGGCAGTAGGGGAATAGG
>NZ_RZPB01000608.1:0-3617 GCF_003998535.1 Mesorhizobium sp. M7A.F.Ca.AU.002.02.1.1
CGGCAAGGAAGTGAAGCCGAACGTCATCGTCAACCGTTTCGAACAGAAGATGTTCGATAACGGCATCAAGCAGGCGGACGTCCAGGAAATCCTTGGCGAGCATTTCGTCGGCGGCATCGCCAACAACTACCGGCTGGTGCGCGAAGCAGTCGATCGCGGCGTACCGCTGCACGAGATCGATCCCAACGCCAATGTCGTCAACGATCTGAAGAAGATCATCCTGCCGGAAGAAGCGGTCCCGACCCGGGCGAAATCGCGCTCGCTGTTTGGCATGGGCCGTGGATTGCTGAAGAGGAAAGCCGGATGACCAGCCGCTTCTCCACCCTGCAGAACCGCGATGCGCGTCCGCAGCGCGCGCATGAGACGACGCCGGTCGCCCATCATGCCGTCGTCATACCAACCAGCCGAAAGGCTTTGCCGGCAAAGCCGGAAGCAGCGCTGGCAAAGAATGCCAACAAGGTGCTCGATGCGCGCGTGCGTATCCACCGGCTGCTGCTCGAAGAGATCAATCTTGTCGCGCTGGAGCGTTTGCCGAAGGATGAGATGCGCCGGCAAGTGCATGACTTCGTTTCGGAAAAGACCAAGCAGGAGCGGATGGCGATCAACACCGTCGAGCTTGATGCGCTGGTCGACGACATCGTCGACGAGATGGTCGGCCTCGGTCCGCTCGAGCCGCTGCTCAAGGATCCCGACATCAACGATATCCTGATCAACGGCCACATGAACTGCTTTGTCGAAAAGAAAGGCAAGCTGCAGCCGGTCCACATTCCGTTCAAGGACGAGGCGCATCTCCTGCGCATCGTCAACAAGATCGTCGCCGCGGTCGGTCGCCGCGTCGACGAATCGCAGCCGATGGTCGATGCCCGCATGCTGGACGGCTCGCGCTTCAACGCGGCCATCCGCCCGGTTGCGGTCGACGGCCCGCTGGTGTCGATCCGCAAATTCTCCAAGAACAAGCTCGGCCTGCATAAACTGGTCGAATTCGGCGCCATCACCCAGAACATGGCCGAAGTGCTGGCGGCGGCCGTGCATGCCCGCAAGACGACGATCATTTCGGGCGGCACCGGCACCGGCAAGACGACCATGCTCAATGCACTGTCGGCCTTCATTCCGGAAGACGAGCGGCTGATCACCATCGAGGACGCGGCCGAGCTCCAGCTGCAGCAGCCGCATGTCGCGCGCATGGAAACACGTCCGGCCAACATCGAAGGCCATGGCGAGCTGAAGCAGCGCGACCTGGTCAAGAACGCACTGCGCATGCGCCCCGACCGCGTCATCCTCGGCGAATGCCGCGGCGAGGAGGCTTTCGACATGCTGCAGGCAATGAACACCGGCCACGAAGGGTCGATGGCGACCATCCATGCCAACACGCCGCGCGACGCCATTTCGCGGCTCGAGCAGATGCTTGGCATGACCGGCATGCCGATGACGGTGCAGTCGATCCGCAGCCAGATCGCCAGCGCGCTCGACCTGATCGTCCAACTGACGCGCCTGTCCGACGGCAAGCGCAAGGTGACCAGTGTCGCCGAGGTGACCGGCATGGAAGGCGATGTCATCCAGATGCAGGAGATCTTCCGCTTCGTGCGCACCGGCATGGAGGCCGACGGCAAGATTCTGGGCCACTACGAGGCGACCGGCATCCGGCCGCGCTTCCTCGAGGACCTGCGCGCCATGGGCATCGAGTTTCCCGGACGATATTTCGAACCCGGCCGGCCGCAGGAGTAGCCAAGTGTTCGATGGAATGAGCGCGATCTATGTCGTCTATGCCGCGGCCGCGCTGACCGGCATCCTGATCGCCGAGGCCTGTTACCTGCTTTATGCCGGCCGCAGCGACAAGCGCACCGCCATCAACCGGCGCATGAGGCTGCAGGAAAACAAGATCAGCCAGGAGCAGGTGCTCGTCCAACTGCGCAAGGAGCGCGGCCTTGACGCGGGCACGCCGCTGTTTTCGGCGGACCGGTTTCGCGCGCTGCGAACCCAGTCGGGCATGATCATGCCGCTGTCGAAATTCCTGATGATCACCTGCGGCGTGGCGATGGCGATGGCCCTGGTCGCCATCTGGTACGGCTTGCCGCCGCTGATGGGGTTCGTCCTGTTCGTGGTGCTCATGCCGCTATTGCCGGTGCTGACGCTGCGTTTCAAGCGCAAGCGCCGGCTGAAGCGGTTCGGCATGCAGTTGCCGGAGGCGCTGGAACTGATCACGCGTGGCCTGAAGGCCGGCCACCCGGTGCCGGTGGCGATCGCCATGGTGGCGCGCGAGATGCCCGACCCGATCGGCAGCGAGTTCGGCGTCATCGCCGACGAAGTGACCTACGGATCC
Organism: Mesorhizobium sp. M7A.F.Ca.AU.002.02.1.1; assembly: GCF_003998535.1. Taxonomy (NCBI): domain Bacteria; kingdom Pseudomonadati; phylum Pseudomonadota; class Alphaproteobacteria; order Hyphomicrobiales; family Phyllobacteriaceae; genus Mesorhizobium; species Mesorhizobium sp. M7A.F.Ca.AU.002.02.1.1. Next base: position 2,321 of record NZ_RZPB01000608.1, read on the forward strand.
GATCTGGTTTCGGCGTTGAACTCGCTGTTCGACCGGGTCGGCCAGGAGGATCTGCCGTTGTTCGTCACCGCCGTCTCGATCCAGACCAGTTCGGGCGGCAATCTGCGCGAGATCCTCGACGGCCTGGCGACGACGATTCGCGAGCGTGGCAAGCTGCGCCGCAAGGTGCGCGCCATTGCGACAGAAGGCCGGATGTCGGCCTACATTCTGACGGCCGTGCCGGCGTTGCTGTTTGCCGCCATCATGGCACTGATGCCGGGCTTCTACAGCGACGTCTGGGGCGAGCCGAAGACCTGGTATCTGCTTGGCGCGTCGATCACCTGGCTGATGCTGGGCAATCTGATGATGTTCAAGATGTCGAATTTCAAGTTCTGACATGCAGGGCTTCATCGAATTCCTCGCCTCGCTTGCGCCGACCTCATTGATGCCGGTGGCCATACTGCTGCTGGCGGTGGGTGCTGCCGCTGTTGCCTGGCCTGTTGTCATGGCGAAGGGCGATCGCAACGAGGTCATGCGCCGGCTCAGGGTCGACAACGGTCCCGTGGCCGCCAAACCGGAGCCGGTGCAAAAGAAGAATACCGGCATCGTGCGCGAGAAGGCGGTGAAGCGGGCGCAGGAATTCTACGCCAGGAGCGATCCGGAAAATGTCGCGCGGCTGCGCATGAAGCTTATCCAGGCGGGCTACATGGAGCCGCGCGCTGTCGGTACGTTCTTCCTGATCCGGTTCACCGCGATGATCGGCACGGCAATCGGTGTGTTTGTGCTCAACCGCTGGATGGCCAGTCCGGACGCAACGATGGCCAGCCGCTGGACATTCGTCATCCTGTCGGGCGCGGCCGGTTATTTCCTGCCCGGCCTGATGCTGAGCCAGAAAGTGCGGGAACGCAGGCGTGAGTACCGCAACGGGTTTCCCGATTTCATGGACCTGATGATTGTCTGCTCGGATGCCGGCATGAGCATGGAGGCAGGCATAGAGCGCGTCTCCAAGGAACTCGCCAAGACTTATCCCGCGCTCAGCCAGAACCTGCAGCTGGTGTCGCTGGAGCTGAGGGCCGGGCGCAGCCTCGACGATGCGCTGAAGGCGCTCGCCGATCGCCTCAGCCTGGACGAGGTGCGTTCCTTCGCCACGCTGCTGCAGCAGTCCAAGGAACTCGGCACCAGCCTGTCGGGGGCGCTGCGCGTCTTCTCCGACGACATGCGCCATAAGCGTATGTCGTTGGCCGAGGAAAAGGCGCACGCTCTGCCTGCCAAGATGTCGGTGCCCGTGGTTGTGTGCATCCTGCCGGTGGTGCTGATG
>NZ_RZPB01000609.1:0-3614 GCF_003998535.1 Mesorhizobium sp. M7A.F.Ca.AU.002.02.1.1
GCCGATGGGCATCCGCTTCCTCGGCCTCGGCGGCAGCCCGAAATGGTCGCTTGCCGAGACGCCGAAAATGCCGAAATCGCGCTACGAGATCATGACGCGCTACATGCCCAAGGTCGGCACCAAGGGCCTCGACATGATGTACCGCACCTGCACGATCCAGGTGAATCTCGACTTCGAGAGCGAGGCCGACATGCGCCGCAAGATGCAGGTGTCGTTGAAGCTGCAGCCGCTGTCGACGGCCTTGTTCGCCAATTCGCCTTTCACCGAAAGCCACCCGAACGGCTTGCAGAGCTGGCGCGGCGACATTTGGCGTGACACCGACAACCAGCGCTCGGGCCTGCTCGAATTCTGCTTCTCGCCCGATTTCGGTTTCGCCGACTATGTCGAATGGGCGCTCGACGTGCCGATGTATTTCGTCATCCGCGACGGTCGCTATCACGACATGACCCACATCACCTTCCGCCAGTTCATGGCCGGGGCCGCGCGCAATGAAGTGCCGGACGGGCTGCCGACAATGGGCGACTGGGCGAACCATCTGTCAACGCTGTTCCCGGATGTGCGGCTGAAGCGCTTCCTCGAGATGCGCGGCGCCGATGGCGGGCCATGGCGGCGCATTTGCGCGCTGCCGGCCTTCTGGGTCGGATTGCTTTATGATGAGGCCGCACTCGATGCCGCCGAGGCGCTGACCTCGAGCTGGACGTATGAAGAAACGCTGGCGATGCGCAATGCCGTGCCGGAACAAGGCATCTCCGCACCCTTCCGCAACACCACGCTGCGCGAGATCGCGCGTGACGTGATGGTCATTTCCCGCAGGGGACTGAAGAACCGTGGCAAGAAGAACCGCGACGGCTACGACGAGACCTCCTTCCTCAACACGTTGGACGAAGTGGTGGCGCGGGGCACCACCAGCGCCGAGGAGATGCTGTCGGCCTACCACACGCGCTGGGGCGGCTCGATCGAGCCGGTTTTCATGGAATACGCCTATTAACCCTCGGATTTGGCAAAGCTGACCGGCCGGCAAAAGTCGCTTCAATCGGAAGTGGAAACAAACTAGGCTTCTTCGGCGAGGATTTCCGGAGGAGACGCCGATGCCCACCTTGTTCGACATGCTGACGCAGGCCCAGAACGGCAATGGCATGCAGGCCCTTGCCCAGCAATACGGGCTTTCAATGCAGCAGACGCAAGCGGCGGTTGCCGCATTGCTGCCGGCCTTTTCGCAGGGGCTGCAACGCAACACCGCCGACCCCTATGGGCTCGGCGCCTTCATGACGGCGATGGCCAGCGGCCAGCACGCCAAGTATTTCGAGGACGCAACCCGGGCCTTCTCGCCGCAAGGCGTCGATGAGGGCAACGGCATTCTCGGGCACCTGTTCGGTTCGAAGGATCTGTCTCGCGCCGTGGCCAGCCAGGCGGCGCAAGCCAGCGGCGTCAATCAGCAGATCCTGCAGCAGATGCTGCCGGCGATCGCCTCGATGGTCATGGGCGGGCTGTTCAAGCAGACGGCAAACCAGATGCAGGCCGCCGGCGGTTTTGGCGGCGGCGGCAACAATCCGCTCGGCGAGATCATCGAGCAGATGATGCGGCAAGGCGGCGGCATGCAGGCCCCGGCGCCGCAGCCGCGCCAGGCGCCGCCGCCCCAGAACCCGATGGACAACCCGCTCGGCAAGGTGTTGCAGGACATGTTCGGCGGCGGCGCGGCTCAGCCACAGCCGCAAAGCCAGACGCAGCCGGCACCCAATCCCTACGGCGACAATCCGCTCGGCAAGGTGCTGCAGGACATGTTCGGCGGTGGCGCGCCTCAGCCGCAGCCGCAGGGGCGGGCGCAGCCGCAGCCCCAGCAGACGCAAAGCCCCTACGGAGACAATCCGCTGGGGAAAATCTTCGAGGAGATGCTGCGGCAAGGTGGCGGTGGCTTAGGCGGCATCCCCGGCGGACAGCCGGCGCCGCAACAGCCTCAAGCGCCCCCGCAACGTCAGGCACCGCAGCCACAGGCCAATCCGAGCGGCCGGCCGAAAAACCCGTTCGACGACCTGTTCGGCAAGATGTTCGAAACCGGCGCCCAGCAGCGTGATGACTACCAGAAGGGCGTGGAGACAATCTTCGACCAGTTTAAGCGGGACATGGACCGGCGGTAGGCGGTCTTCGCTGAGGTAGAAAGAGAAAAGCCCGGTCCTGGGAGGACCGGGCAGAGTGCAGGCGGGCCGGGGGGATCCGGCAGGGAGTGGGAGCCTGCATACTCGTCAGTCGCGTCGAACCCTGAAAAGGTTCACGGCAACCTAAACAACAAGCAACCGATCAGGCCACCTTGCGAGCGAAATCCTCGATCGTTTCGATGCGATCACTGGCGATCTCGCGCAGCATCGCCGTCGGGTCGCGGCCAAACGGCACGTCGATAGCGACATGCAGGTCGGCGCGCGTCAGGCCGATATCGGCGAGTTCGGCGTCCGACATCTCGCCAAGGCGATAAAAGGCGCGGCGGTTTTTCCAGGCGCGGTAGATGTTGGAGACGGTGTTGGCCACGCGCGTCGCAACGGCCGGACGCGAGGTGATGCGCGGGGTCTCGGTGGCGAAATCGAACGTGGTCATTGTCGGTCTCCTTCAGACTCGAACGGGCAAAGCCTTGCGATCGGCGCTGGCGACAGCGGCCGTTCCGGCTTCGATTCACATGCCTTCATGTGGACAATGCCAATTTGCCATCGGCCGATTGATTAATCCAACGAATGTTTCTAATCTTTACCATCAACACCAGTGATGGATCATATCGATGAAATCGCCGCTCGATCTCGATCAGTTGCAGACCTTCATCTCGATTGCCGACACCGGCAGCTTCACGCGAGCAGCCGAAGAGGTGCACCGGACCCAGTCGGCGGTGTCGATGCAGATGCGCCGGCTGGAGGAGCGGCTGGGCAAGCCGCTGTTCGAAAAGGACGGACGCACCAACAGGCTGACCGAGGAAGGCGACAAGCTGCTCTCCTATGCGCGGCGGCTGCTCTATCTCAACCGCGAGACCCTGGCGGCCTTCGACGACCGGCGGCTCGAAGGCACGATCCGCATCGGCACGCCCGACGACTACGCCGATCGTTTCCTGCCCGAGATCATGGCACGGTTCACCCGCTCCAATCCGCGCGTCGAACTCACCGTCATCTGCGAGCCGACGCCGGGGCTGGTCGAGCATATCAAGCGCGGCAATCTCGACCTCGCGCTGGTGACGCACAACGACGTACGCGGCCAGTCGGAGGTGGTGCGGCGCGAACCGCTGCTGTGGGTCACCTCGGCCAATCATGCCACGCATGAGCAGGAAACGCTGCCGATGGCCTTCGGCCGGCCGAACTGCATCTGGCGGCGCGCCGCCGTCGATGTGCTCGACCAGCAGAACCGCGACTATCGTATCCTGTTCACCAGTTTCTCGGCCACCGTCATCACCGCCGCGGTGCTTTCCGGGCTGGCAATCTCGGTGCTGCCGGAATGCGCGCTCAGACCCGGTATGCGGGTGCTGGGCGAAGCCGACGGCTTCGGCGCCCTGCCCGATTGCCGCATCGGCATCCTGCGCGGCCAGACGTCCCGGCCGGCGATCGTCGATGCGCTCGCCCGCCATATTTCGGACAGCCTGGACA
>NZ_RZPB01000060.1:0-15314 GCF_003998535.1 Mesorhizobium sp. M7A.F.Ca.AU.002.02.1.1
ATCCTGTTCATGTCGGTTCCCCTTTTGTTTTTGCTGGGGAATTGTCTCACAGACGCCAATCGGCTTGTCAATGAACAGCTTGGTGAGGCAACCGGCAGGCCCGGCTCTGCTGTCGGCCAATGGCTACCACCGCCAGAAATCCATCGTGGCTAATCCAAAATGGCCTCAATAATCGTCGCAGGTGCACTCCGCCGACGATATACGGTCATTCCAGTCGCTGCCGCCGAAATCGCGGATCCGGCGCCGGATCTCGATCGAGCGGCCACCCATCCGGGAGTCCTCATAGGCAATGAGTGTGCAACCCCGGCGCACAATCACCGACGACACACGGTCGTTCCAGAACTGGCCGCCGCGAAAGTTCACGGAATCGTCGGGGCCCATACCGATGGACCGACCGCGAAAATTCGCGTGCTCGAACATCATGCAGGCGGGCTCATCATTGTATTGGGCGCTGGCGGCGTCGGCAAAAAGTACGGACGCGACAGCAGTCAGGATGGCTAGACGTTTCATCTGATGTTTCCTCGGTTTTTGCCGCGGCCCCTCCGACTGGATAGCGCGGTCCGGCCAATTTGCCAATGCTTCGGTCGCCTAGCGGCTGTCAAACATCCAGCTGCGGTTGCGCCACATTTTCTCGCCGACCAGGCAGTCGGTGGCGGGCTTGTCCTGCGCCAATACCACCGGCGGATGCGTGGCTTCTTCTGCCGCCCATTGCGGCGAGGCCGGGCCGGCGAGTTCCAGCACCAGCTTGCGACGGATGGCTTCGGGAAACTGCGTCCAGTCATTGACCGGAATCATGAAGGCTCCGGGTCCGCCGATGACGCAGTCGCTGTAGTAGCGATCGAGATTGCTGACTTCGTAGGCGCCGGAAAAACCGCCTCGCGTCATCAGCGGCAGGCCGTTGATGACGATGCCTTGCTTGATCAGATCGTCGCGGGTCAGGTTGACCGGCGCGCCTTGATTGTTGGGGCCATCGCCCGAAATGTCGATGACCCGCTTCGTGCCCTGGTAGCCGCTTTCGGCGAACAGGTCATTGCCGAACTCCAGCGCTCCGGAGATCGAGGTGCGCCGCGCGCTGTTGGGCGGCTGAGCGGATAGTTGCGCAACCACCCGCTCGGCGTCGGTGCGGCTGGCGATCACCGTCCACGGCACGATGACGCGCTGCCAGTTGGTGCCGGCCCATTCGACATAGGTGACGGCGATCTTGCCATAAGCGCCATCGGCAATGGCCTGCAGCACATTGTCGTGCGTCAGTGCCGCGGCGTAGCCGTGACGCTGGATCTCGAGTTCGTCCGGAGACATCGACAGCGAGACATCGACGGCCAGCACCAGCTCGACATCGACGGGCTCGTCAGCTTGGGCCGCGGGCGTCAACCAGAGCGTCAGTGCGAACGCGGCGCAGCCTGAAAGGAAATGTCTTGCGCAGGCAAAAGCAGACATGCCGCGAAGGTAAGCGAAAACCGTCGGCTTAAAAAGAGAAAAGCCCGGCCGATGGCCAGGCTTTTGCCTTCATGCCCTTTGCGCCGGCTAGCAATCAGCTGCGCGGCTTCAAATTCTCCGGATCGTAGAGCGGCTTGTAGCCGACAGCCGCCACTTCGACCGGATATGTCTCACCGAAATACTCGATCGTGAGCTTGCGGCCTTCCTGGGCGTACGCCCACGGCAGATAGGCAAGACCGATATTCTTGCCGATGGTCGGGCCATAGGCCATCGAGGTGGTGAAGGACCGCCGGCCGAGTTCGTCGACCAGCGTCTCGCCGGTCTTCGGATCCATCACCGGCATGGTGCCGACGGGATAGCGGGCAACGCCTTTGGAATCGACATTCTCGGTCATCACCAGCGTGCACAGCATGGCCGGCTGGTGCTCGCGGGCGCGGTATTCGACGTGCTTCGCCTTGCCGCAGAAATCGTTCTCCTTGACCTTTGGACGAGCGAGATCCGCTTCGAGCAGATTGTACTCGGTCAGAAGGTCGGCGTTCTGCAGGCGCAGGCTCTTTTCCATGCGGCGCGTGTTGGCATAGGTCTCCACGCCGAAAGGCATCACGCCGGTCGAGCGCAGCGCGTCCCACACAGCGAGACCGTCCTCGTAGCGCATATGCAGTTCCCAGCCCTGCTCGCCGACATAGGAGATGCGGAAAGCGGTGACGTCCTTGCCGCCGATCCGGACCGGCTTGATCGCCGCGAATGGGAAGTTCTCAACAGAGAGCCCGTCCGGGTTTTCGACCACCTTCTGCAAGGTCGCCCGGGCGTTCGGTCCCCAGATGCCGATGGTGACGAACTTCTCGGTCACGTCGGTGATGGTGACGTCGAAACCTTTGTCCTGTGCCGTGCGGCGCATGTACTGGAAATCGCGCGGGCCAGCATCCGCGCCGTCGATCAAACGACAGCGGTCGGCCATGCGAATAACGGTAAAGTCGGCCCGCACCATGCCTTCCTCGTCGAGGAAGTGGGTGTAGATGCCCTTGCCGATGTTGTTGTCGCCGCCAATCTTGGCTGCGCACAACCATTCCAGCAGCGCGACATGGTCTGGACCTTCGATGTCGTACATGGCGAAATGCGACAGGTTGACGATGCCGCAATCCTCGCTCATGGCGAGATGTTCGGCATTGGAGACGCGCCAGAAATGGCGGTTGTCCCATTCGTTCTCACGCACCGGCACCCGGTTGCCGTATTTCTCCAGGAGATGCTCGTTGGCGGCATAGCCGTGGGCGCGCTCCCAGCCGCCGAGTTCCATGAAATAGCCGCCGAGTTCCTTCTCGCGTTCCCAGAACGGCGAGCGCCGGATATTGCGGGCCTTGGAGAACGGCTCGCGCGGATGCACCGCCGGATTGTAGACCTTCATCGCCGTCTCGGTGCAGCGGTCCCAGATGAACTGCTCCTTGGTCTGGTGCGGATAGAACCGTGCATAGTCGATGGCATGGTGATCGATTGCGGTGCGGCCGTCGGTCATCCAGTCGGCGATCAGCTTGCCCATGCCGGGACCATCCTTGACCCAGATGGCAACGGCATACCACAGACCCCGCACCTTCTGGCTTTCGCCCATCGACGGGCCGCCGTCCGCGGTTACCTGGAGAAGTCCATTGAACGAATGGCTCTCATTATAGCCGAGTTCGCCGAGGATCGGCGTCAGTTCCATGGCGCGTTCGAGCGGCGCCAGGATCTGTTCCATGTCGAGATCGCGTTGCGACGGCGAAAGCCGCGCCTGGTCCTTCTCCAGCAGGTCGCGCGGGTGGCAAAGGCGCGGATTGGTCTCTTCGTAATAACCCCATTCGATCTGCCCGCCCTCGGCGGTCTTGGGATCACCGGTGTCGCGCATATAGGCCGAGTTGCCCTGGTCGCGCAGCAGCGGCCAGCCGATCTCCTTGCCGGTGCCGGCGAACTCGTTGTAGGGGCCGAAGAAGGTCAGCGGATGGTCGATCGGCATGACCGGCAGGTCTTCGCCGACCATTTCCGCTATCAGCCGGCCCCAAATCCCGGCGCAGACGACGACATAGTCGGCCTCGATGGTGCCGCGGTCCGTTACCACGCCTGATATGCGGCCGTCCTTGACGACCAGCGACCGGGCCGATGTGTTGGCGAAGGATTTGAGCTTGCCCGACGCTTCCGCCTGGTCGACCAGCTTGCCGGCGACCGTCTGCGAACGCGGGATGACCAGACCGGCATCGGGATCCCAAAGACCACCTTGAACAATCGCTTCTTCGATGAGCGGAAATTTTTCCTTGATCTCGGCCGGCTCGATCAGGCGCGCGCGCGTGCCAAACGCCTTGGCCGAGGCGATCTTGCGCTTGATTTCTTCCATTCGGCTGTCGTCGCCGACACGCGCGACCTCGAGGCCGCCGATACGCGCGTAATGACCCATCTTCTCGTAGAAATCGATGGAGTAGAGCGTCGTCCAGCACGACAGGAAATCGTGGCTGGTGGTGTAGCAGAAGTCGGAGGCGTGCGCCGTCGAGCCGATATCGGTCGGGATACCTGATTTGTCGATGCCGACAATGTCATCCCAGCCGCGTTCGATCAGGTGATGGGCGATCGATGCGCCGACAATACCGCCCAGGCCGACGATGACGACCCTCGCCTTTTTCGGAAACTCTGCCATTGCCCGCGACTCCAAAGTGATAAAGCGGGCGGACTATAGGGCGGAGCAGCAGCACGATTGAAGCCTGTTTGCGACATTGGCAAAAAGCCGAGCGACCAGACGGCAGAATGCTTCACACCGGGCGCCTGGGGCGGTTCGCTTTCCGGTAGGCTAACTCAGGCGAAGGCCCAGATGTCCTCGGCCTGGAAACCGACCTGATAGCTACGCATCGAGATCAGCATTATTATAAAAGATCTTACTTATATACTTCGATGAAAGATAAATCTGTAAGTATATTAATTGTTGCAATCGTTATGAGATATGGCATACTAATAACTTAACGAATTAGAGCGCATGCTGGGCGGGAAAACGCGTGCTCAAAGGTCGATTTTCAATTGCGCTCCTCTTGGCTTTGGTCACCTGCGGGCACTCGCAATCCGCATCACTCGACACTGGAGACGAACGTTTTCTCTGGCTCACCTCTTCGTCGATCGATCGCGTTGCCGTGACATACTCGCAGGGAACGCTCTATGTCCCCTCAGATCTATTTCGGGAACGAAATCCGAAGGCAACCATGGATATCAAGCAAGTCGCGCTACGACTGAGCTATCCTGAACTGAAAGCTGGCCGCGGGCCAAACCCCCAGATCCGGGGGGAGGAGGATCTGCTGCCGCTTTCGGACGCACTCGGAGTGGCGGCCTCCGTTCCAGGCGGCCCACTAAAAATTCATATTCCGCAAAACCTCCTGCTTCCAATTATAAATGACCTCGATGCTGGTATTAAATTCGCCTCGTTTCGCGTAAAGGATAATGCTAAGGGGTATCTCTCTCACAATATCTACTATATTTCCGCGCCGGATCCTATGTACATTATGTGCACTGGATATTCTTCTGTATCATCGTGCATGATGAGCTTTGATAGGGCTGGATTGCGCTGGATGATCATGGCGCCTCGTAAATATCTTCGAGAGGACGTCTCTAGGTTTCACAAACGTCTTTCGGCGCTGATTGATTCATTTTCTGAAAAATAGGAGCGTATCATGCCAACTTCACAGCAGATAAACGATATTAACTCTGCATATGCGCTTACCATCTCGACGGGTGACGCGTCTCATTACTACGATGCGCTTTCCGCCGCTGGCATCTACTATGGAAGCATGGCACATGGTGTCGTGAACGCCGACTCGTTAATCGGAATTGTTGCTAACAACTATGCCAAGAACAAAATAGATGGCGATTTCGCGTCAGGACTCTTTGACCAACGTCGCGATGCGCTCATGCTGGAACTCGCTACGCGTGACTACGCTCTTCGGTCAACACAAACTGATTGGAACCTTACGGGGCGGCAAATTTCCGACTATCATGATGCAGCATACCAAACTGTTTTCCCCGAGCTCTCAGGCGCGGCGGAAGGGTGGACACCCTACTACGAGGTTCGAGCTCTCAACGACTATGATTTCTGGCTGGTCACGTCGAGTGCGGATCTGTCTCAGTATCTATCCTACTTTAGAATGAATATTCCGCTGACAGTCGGCGATGCTACGGCGAAAAACTATGCGCTCCAATGGTTCCAGGATATGGATCCATTTGTGTTTAATCTATCTCAGATGAAATTTATTATCGGGGACGATGTTCTCGCCAAAAGCTTGCTCCAGTGGGCCGCTACCCATACGGGATTCTTGGATAGCAAGCAGTCATATCTGTTCGAGCAAAAACCGTATGCCCCAGCTAACGACACCGATGCGTCTGGTTTCCTTGGCAGGTTCATTCATGGTCTCCTGATTGAGGAGGCGGTTTCAGGAACCTCAAATATCCTGCATGCCAGCACTGACTACAAGGAGATATCGTTCGACCGGAGCGATCTCCCCACAACTCCCCATGGGACTGAGTTCGATCACGTGATCAACCAGACCATCGGCACCGCAAACGAGTTGACTCTTGCAGGGTACAATTCCGAGTGGATGCAATCGGATTCCTACAAACTGTCGAACCCTTACTATTGGGGGCTCGACCCGCATAACATCGTCAATATCAACGGCGCCACCTTCATAGCCGGAAATGCGGCAACATCGGCGAACAAGGATGGAAATCTGGTTGTCCTGCAGGGTGACGTTACCAGCTTCACCTTGAACAGCACCTCTCAGTTTATTCTTGTTGGGAATGAAAAGGACAACGAGATAACCTTGGTCAATCCGGATCAGGGATTTGTCTTTTCTGGCGCTGGAAATGACCACATCATAGTCTCGGGTGTTGCAGACAACAGCTGGGGTATAATCCTGCCGGTCATGATTGATACGGGCAGCGGGAACGACACGATCGAGTTCCAGGATTCGAGTCACTTTTTTGTCGGCTATGTCATGACGCCCGATGGCGGGCATGACGTCGCTGTTGGAAATCTAGAGAAGTATTGGCCATCAGATCCCGCTTCAGACTATTCTGCTCCCTTGAATAATTTCCTATTGTCTGGATTAAGCCTCACCGATCTGGATCTAGAGAAGACATTGGTCGCGCAGCGTACAACAACGATACATGCAAGTGAGCAATGGTATGAGATAGACTATGTTACGAACTGGTGGGATGTAAAATATACCCTCAGCGGCAATGACGGAGCCACTTCAATCGAAATTGGTACATATTCATTTAGCTCCAACAAGGCCTACTACATCAGTACCGATGTGCTTTATGGAGACTACACGGTAGACTTTGGTATGTCTTCAGAATGGACAGGGTCGGCGCATGTTATTAACGGGTACTTCGGCAGATCGCAGGTTTTTAATTCATTCTCGTTGGCTTATTTGGACGAAAATGACAACGCGCACAGCGTGGCAATGAACACCGTGTTTGATATGGGATTCGACCCAGCATGGCTTGTTGCCGCTTGAAGTATGTCTTGGGTGAGTCACCTCGGTCTGGATCAGTGGCAGTAACAAGCAATATGCTTGAGCTATGCATAGGATTTTGTGCTGAAGTAGGTGGAACGAGATCTCCATGACCCGATCCCCCGAGAAGATAGGTTCTGGGGGATTTGAAAGGTCACTTGTTGCGGCGAACAAGGCGGTAATCCTCGCAACAGCGGTGATAAGCGGCGTCATAAACGTATTGGCGCTAACTGCCCCCTTGTTCATGTTGCAGGTTTATGACCGTGTGCTTGCCAGCCACAGCGTCCCAACACTGGTCGGCCTCGGGATGCTTGCGTTCGGCCTATATGCCTTTCAATGCGGCCTTGACATCATTCGTGCCCGCGTTCTTCTACGCGTCGGTGAGCGGTTCGATCACCAGCTTTCCGGGCGCGTTCACGACGCAGTCGTCCGCCTTCCACTCGAAACTCGCATGCCCAGCGACGGATTGCAGCCGCTGCGCGATCTCGACAATGTACGCAATTTTCTCTCCGGACCCGGTCCGACCGCGTTTTTCGATTTACCTTGGATGCCCTTTTATCTCGGCCTGTGTTTTCTACTTCATTTCTGGCTTGGTATGACAGCAATGGTCGGCGCGATCTTGTTGGTCTCGCTTACCGTTATTACCGATGCGTCTTCCCGCAACCCAACTCGAGAGGCACTCCGGCATAACACGGTGCGCAATGCCTTGCTGGACGCGTCCCGTCGCAATGCCGAAGCTATACGTGCGATGGGGCTTAGCAATCGCATGACCGCGCGCTGGCGCCTTGCAAATTCGGACTACCTTGCGGCAAATCGCAGGGCCAGCGATGTTGTTAGCGGCCTAGGGGGCGTTGCAAAAACACTTCGTTTGGTTCTCCAGTCCGCAATCCTGGCAGTGGGTGCATGGCTCGCTATCGAGCAGCAGGTCACACCGGGGGTGATGATTGCCAGTTCCATCATAATGGGCCGCGCACTAGCGCCCGTCGAATTGGCAATCGGAAGTTGGAAAGTGTTCCTGATGGCGAGACAGAGTTGGATCCGCCTCAGGGATTTGCTGCTGATGATGCCTGAAGAGACAACTGTCTTGGCCCTGCCCAAACCGCAATGCGAACTGCGTGCCGCAGGCATCACCGTCGTTCCCCCTGGTGAGACGAAGCCGACGGTCTTCGCAGCAAACTTCGTCATGCGCGCGGGGAGCGCGCTCGGCATTATTGGCCCTAGCGGTGCGGGGAAGTCGACGCTTGCCCGCGCTCTCGTTGGCGCCTGGACCCCGGCGAGCGGCAAAGTGCGTATTGACGACGCGTCACTCGACCAGTGGGATCAGGAGGCAATCGGTCGCCACATCGGCTACCTGCCACAGGGGGGCGAACTTTTCGATGGCACGATCGCAGAGAACATCGCCCGCTTCGAATCCGACGCGAAGCCGGAGACAATTGTATCAGCCGCGATGGCGGCTGGCGTTCATGAGCTTATCCTGCAGTTTGATAAAGGATATGAAGCCCGCATTGGAGAAGCCGGATCATCCCTTTCGGCAGGGCAACGCCAGCGGATCGGCCTTGCCAGGGCACTCTACGCCGATCCGTTCCTCGTCGTGCTCGATGAACCCAATGCGAATCTTGACGCCGATGGCGAAGCTGCTGTTGTGAAGGCAATCGCGGCCGTGAGGGAACGCAAGGGGATCGCAATAGTTATAGCGCATCGACCGAGCGCGCTAGCTGCAGTCGATTTCGTTCTCATGATGGAGGCCGGTCGGGTCAAAGCCTTCGGACCACGCGACGAAGTTCTTTCGAAAATATCAAAGGTCCCTTCTCCGAATCCTACCATGGCTGGATATCCGGGCTTTTCTGTATCGGCCAGGATGCTCGCGCCCTTCAAGATGGTCGCAGATCCGAACGAGTCAAAGCCGGAGGTCGCTGAAATCTTGATGGAGGGATCCGATGCCAAACGTTGAGGCCGAATTGGTTTCAAGATCTATCCGGCGGCACCTCTTCATTGGCGGCACTTCCTGCCTTTTCTTGGTGGGAGGCATAGGCGGGTGGGCGGCCGCAACCAATCTCTCTGGTGCAGTCGTGGCTTCCGGCACCTTTGTCGTCGATAGCTATGTCAAGAAAATCCAACATTTGACTGGAGGCGTTATCAGCGAGATTCTCATCAAGGAGGGGCAGAAGATTGCTGCCGGAGATGTACTTGTGCGCCTCGATGCAACGCAAGCGCGGGCAAACCTTGGAATCGTCACCAAGAGGCTGGACGAATTGACTGCACGGCTCGCTAGACTTGAGGCCGAGCGCGACGACGAAGACCAGATTGCGTTTCCAGGAACTTTACTTTCCCGGCTTGACAACACCGATATCGCCGCAGCCGTTCAGAGTGAGCGTCGACTGTTTGAGTTCAGGAAGGAAGACCGAGCGGGGAAGAAGTCCCAGTTGCGCGAAAGAATTAAGCAGTTCGCGCATGAGATCGATGGCCTGAAGTCTCGCGAAACAGCCTTTGATCGTGGGCTCTCTGTGCTTGATGCCGAGATCGCCTCGCTTCAAGTGCTCCGGGCAAAGGGCATTGTTTCTGTGTTGCGATTGAACGACCTGGAGCGAGAGGCGGCGACCCTCGGCGGTGATCGAGGCGAGGCGATGGCCGGCCAGGCTCAAGCAGCAGGCCGAATATCGGAAGCTAGACTGCAGATCCTGCAGATCGACTCCGACCTGAAAACTGAAGTGAGCGCCGAACTTCGTGAAGTGCAAGGTCAGATCGGAGAATATATCGAGCGAAAGATCGCGGCCGAGGATCAACTCAAGCGAATCGACATCATCGCTCCACAGGCTGGCATCGTGCACCAACTGGCATTTCACACTGTCGGCGGCGTCATTTCGCCAGGGGATGTGATTATGTCGATCGTTCCCGATAGCGGCGGGCTCGCGCTGGATGCCCAGATCGCACCGCGCGACATCGACCAGATTGAGCTTGGGCAGAAGGCAGTGCTACGCCTCTCGGCATTCAATCAGCGTACCACGCCAGAACTCAATGGGACGGTTGTCCGTATTGCAGCTGACCTGACGACTAACGAGCGCTCAGGATCTTCCTACTATCAGGTGCGCTTCGTGGTAGCGCCCGAAGAACTGGCGCGGCTAGACGGACTCATTGTTCTTCCGGGAATGCCCGTTGAGGCCTTTATCAAGACCCACGAACGGTCTGCGTTTTCATATTTCGTGAAGCCGCTTTCCGATCAGATCAGTCGTGCGTTCAGAGAGGACTAGGCCACGTCTTTGTAGCAATGGAGGGGGTCGTCTGCTCTATCTTCCTTCACACGAAGGCCCAGATGTCCTCGGCCTGGAAACCGACCTGATAGCCTGATGTCTTCAGCTTGACCACGACCTGGCCGATCTCGGCGGCCGGCAGCGCGCCGACCTCGACCTTGATCATGCCGGGACGGTAGCGCTTGAGGTCGAGTTGTTCGAAGACGATCCAGTCGGCGCCCTCGCAATCGACGAGGAAGGCGTCGATATGGGTGATGCCGTTGCGGTCGAGCAGCGTCAGCAAGGTCTCGGATGGCACCTCGATGTCCCTGAGATGCGGCGCGAACTTGTTGAAGTTGGCGTCGGCCTCGCCCCAGGCATTCTTGCCCGACATCAGATTGGTGTCGGTGACCGACGAACAGCCGATGAATTCGATGGGCAGCGTGCCGGCCTCGAGCGCGGCGGCATCGAAAGTGTGGACGGTGATCGTGCCCTTTGTCTTCGTCACCGCCACCGGCTCGATGATGAAGCGGCTGATGTCGGGGTAGTTGGCGCGCAGCCGTTTCTGATTGTAGGGGATCGGCTCGACCAGCATCGCGCGTGCACCGGGAATCCTGTGCAGCCACGGCGTCACATCGTCGAAGAGCGCGCCGTCGCAGGCGCCGACATTGACCATCTGGAACGGCCGCCCCGCCCCACCAAACCGCGCCTTCAGCGCTGCCTTGGCCAGGAATTTCGTGCCGCGCAGCGACGGCCCGCGATCGAGAACGCCACTGGGAAGACCGAGCGACAGGGCAACGCGCGCCAGGCTGGATAGCGAACTCATGACTTGTCTCCGGGAATGATTTGCATGGCAGCGCGATTCTGGCCGCGAGCCACGGCCGCCCACAACGCCATGAACGGCGTCGCCAGCAGCAGGAATGGCGGGATCAGATGCGGGAAATAGATGCGCGTGTCGTGGATCGGGAAGACGGTGAACTTCGCCAGCGCGCCGAGCACCAGTGCCGCGAACAGGATGCCGGCGCGGCGGTCGAGGCGGAAGCCGGCGCGGTCGGCAGCAAACCAGCCGGCCAGTGCCAGCACCGACACGCCGACCCAGCTGTTCAGGCTGACGGCACGCAGCAGCGAGGTGGCAAATGCCCTGAGATAGGCAACGATGGAGAATGGCGGCTCGAACCCGTCCATATTGTAATGCTGCTCGATGCTGGAGAACCACAGATGCGGCCACCAGCCGGGATGATGCGCCCAGTGCGAGATGGCGAAATAGGCAACGAAGGAAGCGGCAAAGCCGGCCAGCGCGCCCCATGCCCTCTGCCGGAACGCAACCAGCAGCACAGCAAAAACAGCAAGGAAAACAATGTTGTCCGGGCGCACCATGAAGGCGAGGAAGAGCAGGATCGCCGTCGCCACCTCGCGGCCGCGGACATAGGCATAAAGCCCGCCCAGCAACAGCGCCGATGTGAGCAGATCCGGCGTTGAGGCGCGCGCCGCATCGCCGAAATCGGCCATGATCAGCACCGCGCCGACCACCGGCGCCAAGGCCAGTGCCCCCTCGGAGCGCAGCCACATCAGGGCGATCGCGCCGAACAGCAGCACGGAGAACACTGAGACCAGGCGCATCGCCTCGACCGGCGACATCACCGCGCTCATCGTCGACAGGATCTCGGCATAGAGGAACTTGATCCGGTACATGCCGAGCAATGAATGGAAGTCGGCGGCATTCTCCGCCATGTGGCTGCGGAAGCCGCCGCCATCGTCGGTCAGCGCCTTGTAGTCACCGGCCGACACGCCCGATTTGACAGTGTTGTAGGCATAGTCATGCAGCGCCTGTGCATCGGGATAGGTGCCTTCCTCCGCTATGGCGAGATAGGGCAGCATGTCCCAATTGGCGTCGGGCATCACCCACGCGGTGAACGCTGAAAAAAGAATGTAGAGCGCGAAGGCCGCGGCGCCGATCGGTGCCGCCAGCCGCGCATAAGTCCCCACGCCCCACGCCAGACCGGCCCCGGTGAGCCGGTCGAGTGGGTTCTGTGGAGCGGGCGACTTGGTCAGCATGTCTACTCAGCGAGTTTCGGTTTAACGGACCTGGCTTTTGACGAAATCCTTCACGATCGACACGATGCCGCGCGACAGCAGACTGTCGAAAGCATCGACGAAACGATCGACATGCTCACGCTGGCAGATCAGCGGCGGCTCCAGCCGGATGACGTTGCGGTTGTACTCGGTGAAGGCGACCAGCACGTCGTAATCGCGCAGCAGCAGCGCGCCGACGAAGCCCGACAGCGAGCCCTTCAGCTTGTCGTCGAGCACGCTGACGATCGGCCGCAGCACCATCGGCAAGGTCTGCGAGAAGTCGTGGAACTCCAGGCCGACCATAAAACCCTTGCCGCGCACATCCTTGATGATCTTCGGGTACTTTTCCCTGAGCGCCTGCAGGCGCTGCAGCAAATAGTCGCCGGTGACGGCGGCATTGTCGATCAGCCCCTCGTCGTAGAGCACGTTGAGCCCCTCGATCGCGGTGACGCAGGCCTCGCCCATGCCGCCGAAGGTCGCCATGGCATGGATCATCGCCGTTTTCGGCGTGCCATAGGCCTTCATGTAGACCTCGCGCCGCGCGATCATGGCTCCCACCGCCGCCTTGCCGGCGCCGAGCGACTTGGCCAGCGCGGTCACATCGGGAATGACGCCGTAATGCTCGAAGGCGTAGAAGCGGCCCGAACGGCCGTAGCCGCACTGCACTTCGTCGGCGACCCACAGCACGCCGTACTGATCGCACAGCGCGCGCAGCTTCTGCCAATATTCGGCCGGCGCCTGAATGATGCCGCCACCGCCCTGGATGGTCTCGAGCACGATGACCCCGACCTCCGGATCGGAGCGGAACAGGCGCTCGACCGCCTCGATGTCGGCGAACGGGATGCGGACCGTGTTTTCCGCCACCTTGAAGTCGGCGCGGTAAAGCTGGCCGTCTGTGATGCCCAGCACGCCCTTGGTCTTGCCGTGGAAGGAATTCTCGGCATAGACGATCTTCGGCCGCTTCGGACCGGCCGCGCGCTCGGCGAGCTTCACCGCCGCTTCCATCGCTTCCGAGCCGGACGAACCCAAAAATACCATGTCGAGATCGCCGGGCGAGCATTTGGCGATGTTGTGCGCAAGCGCTGCCGCATATTGCGACATGAAGGCGATGGCGATTTCCTGGCGCTTCTCCTCCTGGAATTTCTTGCGTGCTTCCAGGATGCGCGGATGATTGTGGCCAAAGGCCAGCGAACCGAAGCCGCCGAAGAAGTCGAGGATCTTGCGGCCGTTCTGGTCGATGTAGAACATGCCTTCGGCACGCTCGATCTTGATCTTGTGGAAGCCGAGCAGCTTCATGAAGTGGAACTGGCCGGGGTTGAGATGCGCCTTGAACAGGTCGGTCATGCGGGCGACATCCATCGCCTTGGCTTGTTCGACGCTGATCAAATCGGGCTTGGCGATGGTGACAGGCGACAGCGCCGGCGCGCTGACCATGGTGCGCAAATTGGTCTGTTCGGGCTTGGCCATGACGGTCATTTCAATCTCCTGTCTGCGCGCACGACCAGGATCGGGCGCAACGAAAGCTGTTTTTGCAAGCCGCTATTCGGCGGGCACATGTTTGGTGGCGACGGCGTGACCGGCTTTCTTTGCGCGGTACTCGCTGTAGGCGGCGATCAGCATGTCCTCGTCGCGATATTGCGGCACCCAGCCGAGCTGACGCCCGGCCTTGGACACGTCGAGCACGCAATCCTCGTCGGCGATCAGATACTGTTCCGGGTCCATGATCGGCATGTTCAAGAGGTCAAGCAGGTCCAGCGTGCGCTTGACCGCCCAGCCCGGTGTCGGGATCAGGATCGATTTCGAGCCGGCATGCCTGATCAGATCGCCGAGCAATTTCTTGACCGGCGGCGGATTGAGCGAACCGAGATTATAGGCCTCGTTTGGCACGCCGGCCTTCCAGGCCGCGCGCGCAGCCTCGGCGCAGTCGAACACCGAGATGAACTGATAAGGATTCCTGCCCGAACCGATCATCGGCACGGGAAGGTTCCAGTCGATCAGCTTGAACAGTTTTTCCAGAATGCCGAGCCGGCCGGGACCGATGATCAGGCGCGGGCGAAACAGCGAGATCGACATGCCGCGCTTGCGCCATTCGGCGGC
Organism: Mesorhizobium sp. M7A.F.Ca.AU.002.02.1.1; assembly: GCF_003998535.1. NCBI lineage: Bacteria > Pseudomonadati > Pseudomonadota > Alphaproteobacteria > Hyphomicrobiales > Phyllobacteriaceae > Mesorhizobium > Mesorhizobium sp. M7A.F.Ca.AU.002.02.1.1. The sequence goes on from NZ_RZPB01000060.1 coordinate 14,348, forward strand.
GAGCTCCTCTGTCTTCTGCTTCGACCAGCCATATTCGCCCAGCGGCGCCACCGGGTGCTCCTCGGTCATCGGCTGCGTGACCGTGTGGCCGTAGATCATGTCGGTCGTGTAGTGGACGAGTTTTGACGCACCGGCTCCGTCCATGGCCTGCATGATGTGCTCGGTGCCATGGAAATTCACAGGGAAGAAGAAATCGTGCCGCTTGGCGCGCACCTGGATCGGCGATAGCATCTTGGCCGACAAATTGTAGACCATGTCGTCGGCCCTGAGCCCAACCGCGGTGACCGAGGTCGGGTCGGTGACGTCGCATTGGATAAAGCGGACGGTGCGGTAGTGCGGCAGGTCGCTCTTGACGATGTCGGCGACGACAACCTCTTCACCATCGGCCACAAGTTTCGGGGCAAGATGGCGGCCGACGAAACCGTCGCCGCCGAAAATCACATGTCTCATCGAACGATCTCGTTTGCTTGGATCTTGTCGGGCGTGATGGAAGCGGTCTGGTCCTCATGCCCTTGCTCACCCAAATCCCGCCCACTTTGCGCGATCAGCACCGTGCCGACGCAGATGAAGGCGATACCGGCGATCCGCCAGCCATTGAGGTCCTCGCGGAAGACGAAATAAGCGAAGATGGCGACGGCAACATAGGCGAGGCTGAGGAACGGGTAGGCGAAGGAGAGCTCGACCTTGGACAGCACATAGAGATGCGAGGCCATCGAGATGACGAAGGTACACAGGCCAAGGAACACCCAGGGGCTGAAGACGATCTGCAGCAGCTTGACGAGCGGATTGACGCCCTCGAACGAGATCGGTCCGAGCGACATCATGCCTTGCTTCAGCATCAGCTGCGCGGCGGCATTGGTCATGACGGTAAAGAGAATGAAGACGATGTATTTCATGTGTTCCAAGCCACCCCTTCGCGCTTCCTATTACAAACCCGCAAACATTTGGTGAAGTCCCAACAATATTT
>NZ_RZPB01000610.1:0-3608 GCF_003998535.1 Mesorhizobium sp. M7A.F.Ca.AU.002.02.1.1
AGATGAGATAGGCGAGCGCATAGAACGGCCCGGTCTTCCAGCGCTCGGCGGGGTCGGGGTGGACGTCCGGCCCGGTGCAGATCGCCGCCGAGATCGCCGCCAGATTGGTGGTCGAGCCGCCGAACGGCGCCGACAGCAGCGAAAACAGGCCGGTGACGCCGATCAGCGGGCCGGGCTCCGGATGGTAGCCGGCGGCGCGCAGCACGGCGAGGCCGGACAGGTTCTGCGAAGCCATGGTGACGAGATAGAGCGGCAGTGCCAGCCCGATCACCGCCTTGGCGGTGAAATCAGGCGCAATCAGCGTCAGCGTCGACAGTTCCGGTGTCGGCAGGCCGCCGACACGGCCGGTGAGGAAAGCGGCGAGGCCACCGCCGATCAGCACCGCCAGCACCGACAGCGCCGGGTTGAACAGGCGGATGACGAAGAAGGCTGCAATCAGCGGCAGGATCAGCCACGGGTCGATGGGAATGGTCTTCACCGCATTGAGCGCGAAGGTGACGACGATACCGGCCAGCATGCCCGAGGCGACGGAAGGCGGTATTCTCGAGATCAGCTTCGTCAGGGGCCGAAACAGCCCGGTGGCGATCAGAAGGACGCCGGTGACGATGAAGGCGGCGACGGCCTCACCCATCGAAAAGCCGCTCGATGCCGCGATCAGCGCCAGGCCCGGCGTCGACCAGGCGGTGATGACTGGCATTTTCGTGCGCCATGACAGCCACAGGCTCTCGATCGCCATGGCCAGGCAGATCGTCGTCACCCAGCTTGCCGTCTCGATCTGCGTCGCGCCGACTGCGTTGGCGGCGGCGATGACGATGGCCAGCGTGCCGCCGAAGCCGACGATCGCCGCGACGAAGGCGGATATCGGAATGGAAAGGCGCATCAGTTTCCCCTCTGCGCCATCGCATCGACGGCCCGCACCAGCATGTCGAGATCCTGCGGTCGCGACAGGCGATGGTCGCCGTCAGGGATCAGCGACAGGGTCACGTCGTCGGCGGGCAGCAGGCTGACCAGCTTCAGTGCATGGCTTGCCGGCACATCCGCATCGGCCAGGCCCTGCAGGATATGCACCGGGCAATGGGTGTCGATCGGGCCTGTCATTGTCAGGTTGTCGCGCCCGTCCTCGATCAGGGCGCGGGTGTAGATGTAGGGTTCCGTGGAATAGTCCGACGGCTCTTCGAAGAAACCTTTTTTGGCGAGATCGCGCTTCTGCGCCTTGGTCAGCACCGGTTCGATCAGTTCAGCGGTAAAATCCGGTGCCGGCGCCAGCAGCACCAGGCCGGCGACGTTGCTGTCATCAGCCTCGCGCAATTCCTGCACCATGCGCAGCGCGATCCAGGCGCCCATCGAGGAGCCGACCAGGATCTGTTTGCCCTTGGTGAAATGCCGGAACACGGCAAGGCTTTGTGCAAGCCATGTCGAAATCGTGCCGTCGGCAAAGGCGCCGCCGGATTCGCCATGGCCGGAATAATCGTGGCGCAGAAAGGCGCGGCCTTCTTTTGCCGCCCAGTCCGACAGCGTCTGCGCCTTCGCGCCCAGCATGTCCGACTTGTAGCCGCCGAGCCAGACGATGCCGGGCGCAGAGCCAGCAGTATGGCGCACCGCGATGCGCGATCCATCGACATCCATAAAGACGGGGGGCGTTGCGGTCATGGCTTTTTCCTCAGGCCCTCTTCTGGCGCGGGATTCTTGTGGCACGGTCGGTGGCGTGGCGAAAAGTGCTCACTATGTTCTTTGTTTGGTGCAGGACAGCGATCAGGGTGATTTTCTGTCAATGCTGTGCTATTGACTCCGCCCGCGCGCTCACCACATTGGCGCGTCCATGCATCAACACTGACAAATCCTGAACGAAACGGCCAAGGAGACCACGACCATTCGCAGACCTTTCAAAGCAGCGGCGCCGACCAAGGATGGCCCGCGCTCCAACCGTGACATCCGGGTTCCCCGGGTCCAGCTTATCGACGCCGAAGGCCAGAACCGCGGCGATGTTTCCATCAACGACGCATTGCTGCTGGCCGAAGAGGCCGGGCTCGATCTCGTCGAGATATCGCCCAACGCGGTGCCCCCCGTCGTCAAGATCCTTGATCTCGGCAAGTTGAAATACGCCAACCAGAAGAAGGCGGCCGAGGCGCGCAAGAACCAGAAGGTCATCGAGATCAAGGAGATCAAGATGCGCCCGAACATCGACAGCCATGACTACGAGACCAAGATGAAGGCGGTTCGCCGCTTCTTCGAGGAAGGCGACAAGGTCAAGCTGACGCTGCGCTTCCGTGGCCGCGAGATGGCGCATATGGAACTCGGCATGCAGCTTCTGAACAAGGTCCGCGAGGAAGTGGCGACGATTGCCAAGGTCGAAGCGGAACCGAAGCTCGAAGGCCGCCAGATGATGATGGTGCTGTCGCCGCGCTAAGATCTGCATCGGCGCGTATCTAGGATCACGATGACGTCAGGCTTGGCCATCGCGCTTAAATCCGCCTGAATCACATCGCAAGGCGTCCCGGCGATCGGCGGGACGCCTTCTTCTTGTTCAGACGCTGCGATCGCCGGCAAAATTCCTGACGATCGGATTCACTATGGTCGATGAAGTCAAGGTTTCGGACGTGGACTTCAAACGCGGGCTGGGCAATTACCAGCATATGCGCCGCATAGTGCTTGCCGTTCTCGTGGTCGTGCTGTTTGCAGCATTGCTATTTGGCCAATCGACGTTTCCGCCCGACACAGCCGTGCACGAGACGATCGAAATGTTCGGCGTGCTGCTGATTTTCCTCGGCATCGTGGGCCGCCTTTGGGCGACACTCTACATAGGCGGGCGCAAATCGTCCGAGGTGGTGACTGGCGGGCCTTACTCGATCACCCGCAACCCGCTCTATGTGTTCTCGACCGTAGCCGCAGCCGGTGTCGGCGCGCAGATCGGTTCGTTCTCCGGTATCATCCTCTTCGGGCTTTTGTGCGCGGGGGCGTTCCATATCGTCATCCTGCGCGAGGAGAAGTTCCTCAAGGAAGCGCTCGGCGCGCCGTATCAGGCCTATCTGGCGCGGGTGCCGCGCTTCTTCCCGAAACTGTCGCTCTACCAGGAGGGCGATACCGGAAACTTCAAGCCGCGCCTGCTGTTGACCACGCTGCTCGACGGCCTGGTGTTTCTGATCGCGCTGCCGGCCTTCGAATTGATCGACGGCGCCCAGCTGTCAGGCATGTTGCCGGTCTGGTTCACGCTGCCCTGACGAGGACACAGCGCCGCATCTCCACAGGTGTTGCGCGCGGGCCGTCTTTGACGTATAGCACCGCCGTTCAAGAAAACCGCCCGGCAGGGCATGCCGTGGCGGTTTCATTTGCTTTTCGGGCTTTGGTCGGCCTGAAGCGAACAAGAAGCGCGATAGTGCGCCAACAATACGGAGTAGCAAAATGCCCAAGATGAAGACCAAATCGGCCGCCAAGAAGCGGTTCAAGATCACAGGTACGGGTAAAGTCCTGTCGGCTGCGGCCGGCAAGCGTCACGGCATGATCAAGCGTTCCAACAAGTTCATTCGAAATGCCCGCGGCACGATGGTTCTGGCTGAACCGGATGGCAAGAAGGTCATCAAGAATTTTCTGCCGAACGGCCTCTAAGGCAT
>NZ_RZPB01000611.1:0-3594 GCF_003998535.1 Mesorhizobium sp. M7A.F.Ca.AU.002.02.1.1
GGATGGAGGTGACGGGAACGAGCTTGTCGCGGAAGGTGTCCATCTAGCGGGCCTCAGCCGACTGGCGCCCTCCTCTCCCCGTTGGGGAGAGGAGGAAGCTCATCCTGCCCCTCAATCATCATAGCTGTGCCCCGCGCGCAGCCCGTCCCGCACCCGCGCTGCGATCGCCAGAAACTCCGGCGTCTCGCGGATGTCGAGCGGCCGCTCTCTCGGCAGCGTCGATTCGATGATGTCGCTGACACGGCCCGGGCGCGGCGACATGACGACGATGCGCGTCGACAGATAGACGGCCTCCGGAATGGAGTGGGTGACGAAGCAGATGGTCTTGTTGGTGCGTCCCCACAATTCCAGCAGCTGCTCGTTGAGATGGTCGCGCACGATCTCGTCCAGCGCGCCGAACGGCTCGTCCATCAGCAGCAGGTCGGCGTCGAAGGCCAGCGCACGGGCAATCGAGGCGCGCTGCTGCATGCCGCCCGAGAGCTGCCAGGGATATTTCTTCTCGAATCCAGAGAGGTTGACGAGGCCGAGCGTGCGCTTGATCCGCTCGCCTTGCTCCGCCCTGGATAGGCCCATGATCTCCAGCGGCAGCCCCACATTGCGCTCGATGGTCCGCCACGGAAACAGCGCCGCCGCCTGAAAGACATAGCCATAGGCGCGTTTCTCGCGCGCCTGCTCTGCTGTCATGCCATTGACGGAAATCGCCCCCGAGGTCGGCTTCTCCAGATCGGCGATGACGCGCAGCAGCGTGGTCTTGCCGCAGCCCGAAGGCCCGATGAAGGAGACGAACTCGCCCTTGCCGATGGTGAGATCGACATTGGACAGCGCCTGCACCGGCCCGTCATTGGTCTGGAAAGTCAGCCCGAGTTTGCTTGCCGCGACGACGGCTGGCGAATTCCCCGTCATCGGTTGCCGCCTGCCTGTTTCCGTTCCCGCGGCGGCTGGAATCCGATTGCTTTTATCGCGATGTTGTTTTCCACTTGCCCTGTCCCATTTGGCCCTGTCCCTCTGACCTTGTCCCACGCGATCGACGCCCGGAGTTTCCCCGATGTCGCCTAAACCCACTTGTCATCTTATCCGCCCTGAAAGCACTTATGAAGGCAAGCAGGGGCTGACCTATTTCGCCGGCATTGCCGCCGAGACCGTCGGTGCCTCCGGCATCTGCATGCACATGCTCACCATGCCGCCCGGCGCCCGCGCCAAGGCGCATATGCACGAGAGCCACGAGACGGCGATCTATGTGCTCTCCGGCGAAGTTCACACCTGGTATGGCGACCGGCTCGAGCATCATATCGTCGTCAAGGCCGGTGATCTCTTCTACATCCCCGCCGGCGTGCCGCATCTGCCGGCCAACCTGAGCGGCGCCCCGTCCTCTGCCGTCATTGCGCGCACCGATCCCAACGAACAGGAGAGCGTCGTCCTGCTGCCGGAACTGGATGCGCTGGTCGCCGGAAGCTGACTTCGCCGGGCTAGGCGCCCGTCGGCCAATTGCTAGAGGTTTGCGCCCGCCAGCTTCGGCAATCATCGGCACCGAGACACTTCCCCATAGACGGTGCCGTCCGCATCCGCGATCACCAGTTTCTTGGCGTTCTTGGTGCTGTGCTTGATGATGAAGGTGGCGGGCGACTTGCCCTCTTCGCCTTCGGCCTCGCACTCCGCCTTCACCACAAGCGAGCCGTCGGCCTGGACCCTCTTGCCGGTGAAGGTGCAAGCGCTCGTCGCCGTGATGAAGTCGGTGTTGGTTAGAAGCAGCATGTCCTCGGCGTAGACTTCCTGGCCGTTCTTGTTGATGCAGCCGGACTTGTTGCCATAAGGTTTGGCTAGGTCGATGCCGGCCGCCGACACTTGGCTGGCCACCAGAACCAAAACTGCCGCGAAAAGAAGTCCCCCGCGCCGCACCTCAAACCCCGGTCGCCGGGATGCCGGTGCGTTCCACCTTGCGCGGCGCGGAGATTTCCTTCCACGTCGACAGCGCCCGGTTGACGGCCGCATTCGGCTCGCGGCCGACGAATTCACCATGGCCGGGCTTGGTCTTGACCTCGGACTCCTGGATCGACAGTTCGCCCCGCGAGAACACGAACCGCGGCAGGCCGGTCACCTCGAAACCCTCGAAGACATTGTAGTCGATCACCGATTGCTGCTTCTTGGACGAAATTGTCTTCTTGCGCTTGGGATCCCAGACGACGATGTCGGCGTCGGCACCCTCTACGATGGCGCCCTTCTTCGGATACATGTTGAGGATCTTGGCGATGTTGGTCGAGGTCACCGCGACGAACTCGTTCATCGTCAGCCGGCCGGTGTTGACGCCTGTGGTCCACAGCACCGGCATGCGGTCTTCAAGCCCGCCGGTGCCGTTCGGGATCTTGGTGAAATCGCCGACGCCGTTGCGCTTCTGTTTGGTGGTGAAAGCGCAATGATCGGTCGCCACCACCTGCAGCGAACCCGCCTGCAGGCCGGCCCACAGCGAGTCCTGGTGCGATTTGTTGCGGAAGGGCGGACTCATCACGCGGCGTGCCGCATGGTCCCAGTCCTTGTCGAAATACTCGCTCTCGTCCAGCGTCAGGTGCTGGATCAGCGGCTCGCCGAACACCCGCATGCCCTTCTGGCGCGCCCGGCGGATCGCCTCGTGGCTCTGCTCGCAGGAGACATGCACGACATAGAGCGGCACGCCGGCCATGTCGGCGATCATGATGGCGCGGTTGGTCGCCTCGCCTTCCACTTCGGGCGGCCGCGAATAGGCGTGGCCCTCGGGGCCGTTGTTGCCGGCAGCCAGCAGCTTCTGCGACAGTGCCGCCACCACGTCGCCATTCTCGGCATGAACGAGCGGCAGCGCGCCGAGATCGGCGCAGCGCTGGAACGACGCATACATCTCGTCGTCGTCGACCATCAGCGCGCCCTTGTAGGCCATGAAATGCTTGAACGAGGTGATGCCCTTGTCGACGACCGTGGCCATCTCGTCGAACACCTGCTTGCCCCACCAGGTGATCGCCATGTGGAAGGAGTAGTCGCACGACGCCTTCGAGGTCTTGTTGTCCCACATCTGCAAGGCTTCGAGCAGCGACTGCTGCGGCGCCGGCAGGCAGAAATCGACCACCATCGTCGTGCCGCCGGAGAGCGCCGCGCGCGTGCCGGATTCGAAATCATCGGCCGAATAGGTGCCCATGAACGGCATTTCGAGATGGGTGTGCGGGTCGATGCCGCCCGGCATGATGTAGCAGCCGGTGGCGTCGAACTCATGGTCGCCATGCAGGCCCGAACCGATGGCGACGATCTTGCCGTGCTGCATCAGCACATCGGCCTTCCAGGTGCGGTCGGCGGTGACGATGGTGCCGTTTCGGATGACTTTGGTCATTGACTGTTCCCTTGTTCTCTTCGCGCTTCTTTACGAGCGTCGTTTGGAAGGTGGATTCTAAGCTCACTCCACGATGACAGCCGTCTCCACCACCGCGTGGAACAAGACATCGGCACCCGCCGAAGCCCATTCCTTGGTGATCTCTTCGGCCTCGTTGTGGCTGAGGCCATCGACGCAAGGGCACATCACCATGGCGGTGGGCGCGACGCGGTTGATCCAGCAGGCGTCGTGGCCGGCACCGGAAA
>NZ_RZPB01000612.1:0-3593 GCF_003998535.1 Mesorhizobium sp. M7A.F.Ca.AU.002.02.1.1
GCGTTTCGGAAATGTCCAACCCATCCAGCGCCGCCCTTGAGGCGTTTTGACCGGCATGCCGCCGCAGGCGAGTTCGTCCAGATCGGCGAATTTACATCCCGCAAAGGGCCGGCGATTGCATGGTGGAGCTCTCAGCGGCCGCGCTGTCCGACTCGAAACGGGTCAGCAAATATCCGCACGCCTTCCAGATCGCGACCATCAGGGATGCGCCCGCATAGCCATCCACGGCATAGTGCCAGCCAAGCACGACGGATCCGACCATAATGACGCCGCGAATAACCACATCACAACACCGGCCAGCCGAGACCGCCGCGTTGCATAGAGAGCGAACAGCACCGCCATCGCAACGTGCAGGGATGGGAAGGCGGATATACCGACGCTGCCGGTAGTTGCGCCGGTGTAGCCACCCCACAGCATATCCTGCGTGTTGAGCGCCCAGATTGGATAGATGCGATCGGCGGTGGCGAGTGCTTGCATGAGGGCGTGAAAGTCGTTGCCGAACCCCAATCGCTCGTAAAAGCAAGGGCCAGCCGACGACAGGCCCATCGCGAGGAAGAAGCCACCCAGCGTCCACACCGTCATGAAGCTCATCAGGAACTGGTGACGCAGCTTCGTATCCTTGCGTGCGATGCACACGGTGAAAACCGCGGTAATGAGCACGACGAACCAGAAATTGTAAGCGATGTTGATGATCTTCAATGCAAGCGGCGACTGGACGGTAAACCACAACCATTCGTGCGGGGCTCGACCGAAATGCAGGATGCGGTCGGCCTGAGCCAATGCCTTGTCCCATGCAAACGGAGAGAGGATTGCAATGGCTCCCTTCAACACACCGATCGCGGATATGAAGGCAAGACCCGCACCCAGGCCATTCAGGCTGTTGGCAATGCGTTCGGCGTCGCCAAAGAATCTACCCAGTGACTTGAGGAAGGTGTGCAGCGGTTCGGTATCCCGCTGGACCAGCGCAAGATGGAGAAGCGTCCCAAGTGCAAAGGCTGAGCCGCAAATCCAGAAGGCGATGAAAAGATACTCAGCGTATTCCTCCAGAACGCCGAAATCCGGCATGTTTCCAGTGTGCCACCCGACTGCGCTTGCCAGAAGCAGCGCAGCGGCAGCCATAGCGTGCAGCAGCCGGTGTCGCCAAAAGGCATCCGCCAAGATGCCAAGAAAAGCACGCTCGACAATTGCCCCCGCCAGTGGGGCCGATGCCGCAACCGAATGTTCCATGGTTTTGAAGCCCCACAGCTCGCCACGCGTTAGCATTTTACCGTGAGATGGTTCGATATTTCCTAATCAGACGATTAGAGTTGCAAACGGTTGAGTCGGCACTGGGCACGGCCGGGCATTAGAATCGGCTTCTGGACTGAACGGCGCTTGTTAGTCCGATATTCTCGACCCGGTCCACCACATCATTGGCGGACCTCCCGCTCTCAATTTTTGAGTGCAGTCCGTATCTTTTCGGCGTTACCGACCAGAATCTCCGGCTTCTCCATCTCGCCCGTGTGCGGCTTCAGCGGGATGCCGTCGAAGCGCGGAATGACATGCACATGCAGATGATAGACGGTCTGCCCTGAGGCCGGCTCATTGAACTGCATGACGGTGACGCCATCGGCGCCGAAGGCCTTTTTCACCGCCAGCGCCACTTTCTGAACGGCGCTCAAGAGATGGCCGAAAATTGACGGATCGGCATCGAGAAGGTTGCGCGACGGCGCTTTCGGCACCACCAGCGTATGGCCGGGCCCCTGCGGCATCACATCCATGAAGGCGATGACCGCGTCATCCTCGTAGACACGGTGCGAGGGAATTTCGCCGCGCAGGATCTTGGCGAAAATGTTGTCGGTATCGTAGGCGGCCTCGGTCATGGCGAACGCTCCGGATTGTGCCTTCGTGTAGCGAAGGCGTCGAAATTCGGCAAGATAATCGTCGCCCCCCAGCCGGCCAGCCGGGGCTACTCCTCGAGATCCTTGCGGAACGGGGTATGCTCTTCCAGATATTCGCTCATCCGCTCCACCTCCTGCCGTTCGCGCCGAAGATAGTCGGCGACGGCGTTGCGCAGGCCTGGGTGCGCAATGTAGTGCGCGGAATGCATGGTCACCGGCCGGTAGCCGCGCGCCAGCTTGTGCTCGCCCTGCGCTCCCGCCTCGACCACCTTGAGCTTGCGCTCGATGGCGAAGTCGATCGCCTGATGATAGCAGACCTCGAAATGCAGGAAGGGATGGTCCTCGATGCAGCCCCAGTTGCGGCCATAAAGTGCATCCGAACCGATGAAATTGATCGCGCCGGCGATATAGCGCCCGTTGCGCCTGGCCATCACCAGCAGGATGTCGTCGGCCATGCGCTCGCCGATCATCGAGAAGAATTGACGATTGAGATAGGGCCGGCCCCATTTGCGACTGCCGGTGTCCATGTAGAAGGCGAAGAAATCGTCCCAGGCTTTCTCCGTGAGGTCCTTGCCGGTCAGCCGGTCGATTGAAATGCCTGGGGCAAGCGCTTCGCGCCTTTCCTTTTTCATCGCCTTTCGCTTGCGCGAGGCAAGGGTGGCGAGGAAGTCGTCATAGGTTGAAAAGCCTTCGTTGAAGAAATGGAATTGCTGGTCGGTGCGGTGCAGGAAACCGGCTGCTTCCAGCACCTCCACATCGCTCTCTTGCGCGAAGGTGACATGTGCGGAAGAGACACCGAGCTTTTGCGTCACCGCCTTCAGGCCCGCCGCGAGACCGGCCTTCACCTTGGCACTGTCCTCGCCCCTGGTGACCAGCAGGCGAGGGCCGGTGACCGGGGAGAACGGCACGGCACTTTGCAGTTTGGGATAGTAGCGGCCACCGGCGCGTTCGAACGCATCCGACCAGCCATGGTCGAACACATATTCGCCCTGGCTGTGCGATTTGAGATAACAGGGCACCGCGCCCAGCAATCTGCCTTGCCCATCCTCGAGCCGGAGGTGGTGGCCCTGCCAGCCGGTACGCCGCACGGCGCATCCAGAATCTTCGAGCGCGCCTAGAAAAGCGAATGAAACCAAAGGATTGTAGCTGGCTTCTAAATCGCCGCGCGCAGTTCCCGCAAAGCCATTCCATTCATCATAGGTGAAGGCGCCGATGCCGGCGGCGACGCGGATCGAATAGTCCGCATTGGCCGTTTGTCCGTCACCCTCATCGCCCTGATCCATGAGGCTTATTTAAGCTCCGTCCGGCCTGGTGCAAGTCACGTTTCAGACACTCAGGCGACTTTGACCAGATCGGGTTCGAACCCTTCGAAAGTCATCTGGTCGGCATATCTGAAGGTCAGGTCGACCGCCGGCTGGTCATGCACCGTCCAGGTGATAACAGGCATTTTCAGCCTTTCACGCACGAAGCTGACAAATGGGTTTGGCAGGTCGCCGGCGGCGTAGGAGGTGAAGGCGATCTCATGCGCCAGCATGGCGAAATGCGCCTCGATCAACCCGACGTCCTTGCCGTAGGCGGTGAGACCCCCTGGGATACCCGGCGCGTCCTTCGGAAAATCGCGGACCAGCCAATGGTCGAACGACATGATCGCCGCCTTGCCCTTGTAGCGCTTGAGCATCTTGCCGACGCTTGCCACCAGGCCTTCGTCATAGC
>NZ_RZPB01000613.1:0-3593 GCF_003998535.1 Mesorhizobium sp. M7A.F.Ca.AU.002.02.1.1
CCGTTCTGCCGGTGCGCGAGGACCTGTCGCAAGCCTGGCGGGCACTATCGGCCGGGATCGACCCGAACGCCGATGCCGACGAGATGACGGCGCGCCGCCTGGCCGAGAGTTTCGCCGCCTATCTGAAGGCCTGCAAGCTCGACGAGCGGGCGCTTTCGACCTTGCCGCCCGGCCGCTTCCTGATGCCGGGCGATCTCGAAGGCTCGCCGGCCCTGACCTTCGCGCCACTGGCCGCGATCGGCGACAACCGTCCGCGCGCAGGCTCGCTGCACGCCATGATGGACAGGCGCTATGAGGCCTACAAGACGCATGTCGTCAAACCCTTTTTCCGGGAACACATCACCCGCCTCGACCGCCAGATCGTGCTGATCGACGCTATGCAGGCGCTGAACGCCGGCCCGGGCGCCATGGCCGACCTGGAACGCGCGGTGACCGAGATCCTCAGCTGTTTTCGCCCCGGCCGGGGCAGCTTCCTCACCGATCTGTTCTCGCGGCGCATCGACCGCATCCTGGTTGCCGCGACCAAGGCCGACCATCTGCATCACGAAAGCCATGACCGGCTGCAGGCGATCGTGCGGCGGCTTGCCGACCGCGCCGTGGCACGGGCGAATTTCACCGGCGCCGATGTCGATGTGGTCGCCATGGCGGCGGTGCGCGCGACGCGCGAAGGCACCGTCAGGCAAGGCCGGGAGACGCTTCCCGTCATCATCGGCACGCCGATAGCCGGTGAGAAGATCAACGGCGAAACCTTCGATGGAAAAACTGAAACAGCCATATTTCCCGGTGACTTACCGGAGAATATTGATGCGGTTTTCGATGTTTCGGGAGCCGATCACAGGCAGGACTCCGCGGACCCTGCAATCCGCTTCGTCCGTTTCCGTCCCCCAAAGCTCGAACGCACGGCCGAAGGCGTCACGCTGTCGCTGCCGCATATCAGGCTCGACCGTGCCTTGCAGTTCCTGATCGGAGATCATCTGGCATGACCGCGCCCCGCAAGCCGGCGGCATTCCGCATCGAACCGGAAGCCCCACCGAGACAAGCGGCCCCTGAGCCGCGCAACATCCAGGCCGACACCCAGCGCAAACCCCGCGCGATGAAAACCCATGTCGCGATGGTCATTCCGGCGAAAGTCGATGTCTTCGACGAGCCCGACATCATTGCCGCGGAGCCGCCACCAGCCGTCGCCCCCAGGAAACGCTCGCTGCTCGGCAGCATCTTCTTCGGCGCCTTCGGCGTGCTGGTTTCGCTGGCGGTCGGCCTGTGGACCGACCAGCTCATACGCGACCTCTTTGCGCGCGCTGAGTGGCTGGGCTGGCTGGCCGCCGGCATGGCCGCCATCGCCGTGCTGGCGCTTGTGGTGATCCTGATTCGCGAATTCCTGGCGATCGCCCGCCTCGCCGAGGTCGAAAAGCTGCAGAAGCGGGCGCTCGATGCGATCGCCCGCGACGATCCCAAGGCGGCACGATCGGTCGTCGACGAATTGTCGGCCTTTGTCTCGGCCAAACCCGAGACCGCGGCCGGCCGGCGCGAGCTGGCCGAATTGCGCGGCGAAATCATCGACGGCGGCAATCTCGTGCGCCTGGCGGAGGCTGAAATTCTCGGACCACTCGATGCCAGAGCGAAAGTGATGATTCTCGAAGCTGCCAAACGCGTCTCGCTGGTGACGGCGGTCAGTCCACGCGCACTGGTCGATGTTGCCTATGTCGTGTTCGAGGCCGGGCGGCTCATTCGGCGCCTGTCGGAACTCTATGGCGGACGGCCGGGAACGCTGGGTTTCTTCCGCCTGGCGCGCAGCGTTCTGGCGCATCTGGCGGTAACCGGTTCGATCGCGGTCGGCGACAGTGTCGTCCAGCAGATCGTTGGCCACGGCCTGGCCGCGCGCCTTTCGGCCAAGCTTGGCGAGGGCGTCGTCAACGGCATGATGACGGCGCGCATCGGCATCGCCGCGATGGAGACGGCTCGACCCCTGCCCTTCAGCGCCGCCAAACGTCCCGGATTGGGCGACTTCCTCTCGGCGCTGACATCGTTCGCAACCAGGAAAGACGGTGCAACGACCCCCTCCGGCAAGTGAGCCGGGCTGGAGTGTCCGGGCATTCGGAATCGTTACCGGACTGCTCTGCGGCGGCCCCGCGGTGACGAAGCATTAACCAATCTTGTTCATGGTCAGACCGGTTCCAAACAGCATCTTTGTTGCCGGGTGTCGTCGATGAAAAGCGTAATTCTATCCAGCGTCCTGTCCCTGGCAACGGTGATTACGACAGTCGTCGGCATTGCCGGAGTGGCCTCTGCGGCGGAGCCGGACAAGCAGTTCTTCCAGTCTGCCGAAGGCAAGTGGATCGGTCCCGGCGAAATCGTCGCCGGCAAGTACAAGGGCACCAAGTTCAACTGCAGCTTCACCGGCTCGACGCCCGACGGCAAGGTCGGCATGTCGCTCGACGGCGGCTGCCGGGTCGGTATGTTCACCCAGCCAATGTCGGCCAAGATCGAGCGCAAGGGCCGCGAGGGCTACAAGGGCAGCTTCATGGGTGGCGCGACCGGTTCCGGCCTCGACATCATCGGCGGCAACGTCGTCGATCCCCGCAAGGTGGTCTTCACCATCAACCGCAACCAGCTGCGCGGCGTCATGCAGGCTCGCATCCCTGACGACAATTCGATGACGGTGACTATCGCCGTGCGCGTCAACGACCAATTGGTGCCGGTGATCGGCATGAGCCTGAAGCGGGTCGACGCGGTCGAAGTCGGTTCCATCGCGCCGAACTGAAATCGCGCCGAACTGAAAAATCCGAAGAAAAAGGCGGCGACCCAACGGTCACCGCCCTCTCACTTGAGCCCATCGAATCAGGCGCTTAGGCCTTGATCTCAAATCAGGGTGTCAGCCCTTGATCGCGGCCGTCACTTCGTCATAGGCCTTGCAGGCGTCGGCCAACGTCGTGGTGCCCTGATACTTGGTTGTCACCGCCTGGACCTTGGCGGTCAGATCAGCCGCCTTGGCCGGGTCCTTGGTGATCGCCTCCTGAAGTGCTGCAGCCATGTCCTGCGCCTTCTTGGTTGCGATCTCCGCCGTGCACTCAGGCGCCTTCGAGCAAGCCGAACCGGCAAGCACCGCCAGGCCGACGGCAACAAACAAAAACTTCTTCATGTCAGTCATCTCCTCAAAAAGGGCGCGACTTGATCGTCGATCACCCTCCAATGGCCGAAGCCGAGCGTCCTTAGCCTTCGATTGCGGCAAGATGCAACGTGTTCCCGGCCTCAACTTGTGTATCGCGCCTGCAACATCGCTGGCGGCAGGATTTGAGGCTACTGTGTCGGCGGCTGCAAAGTTCAGCTGCGAGGCTGCAGCAGCGCCAAGACGGCGGTCGATGCGGCAAGGATAGCAGTCAGAGTCAAAGGTCCAGTCGCGCCATAGGTGTCCACGACATAGCCGCCGACAACCGCGCCGATGGTGATGGCAATTTGGAAAGAGGTGACCATCAGGCTGCCCGCTGCCTCCAGCGCATCAGGCGCCGCGCGCGACATATTGGTCGGCAGCACCACCGGCGCCATGCCAAAGGCGAAACCCCACAGCGTAACGAAGCCGAAGGCAACGCCGATAC
>NZ_RZPB01000614.1:0-3589 GCF_003998535.1 Mesorhizobium sp. M7A.F.Ca.AU.002.02.1.1
CCACTTGTTGTCTCGCTGTGACCGCGTCGGTCTGTTCCTGCTCAGCCGCAGCCGTACGCTTCATGAGTGCGGCATTGGCCAGTTTCGCTTCGGCGAGATCGCCACGAAGCAGCTCCGTCTTCCGGCGCTCGTCGTCGAGTATGCCGCTCGCCTGCACCAGTGAAGCCTTGGCCGTGGCGCGATCCTTGGCGGCCTCGGTCTCAAGCTGTTCAATTTGGACGCGCGCTTGCGATAAATCGCGCGCCTGCCTTTGGGCTTGCTCCTGCTCGAGATGAGCAGCGGGCATCTCCTTAAGGACATAGCTGGCGCCCTCGCTCAGCATCGTGCCGGCCTCTCCCGCAATGCGCCGCAACGCGTCAAGGGTGCGGGCTGCCGCGAGTTCATTGCGCAACCGCTCCTCGCGCGCGTCATCGGCAGCTGCCATGCTTGCCCTCAGCGTGTGGATCTGCTTGCTCGCCTCGAGGAGCGCTCCCTGCAGAGCGGCGCTCCTGGCACGCTCGCCTTCCGCCGCCCGGTGCTCCTGGTCGGCCAATTGTCTCGCAGCGGCAGCCTGAGCACGATCCGTCCCGGTTTGCGCCTGGTTAGCCGTGAGATCCGGGCCAAGCAATTCGGCACTCGCCTGAAATCCCAGCGGGCGCGAAAGGTCTCGATGGGCCTGGTCTTGGGTTTGCGAGATGGCGGAAGCGCTTTCGACCCAGATTTGTCTCGTCATCGCATAGCCAATCGGCGCGGCCAGACAAATGGCGGCGAGACCCAAGCGCGATACAAGAACGATCGGCCTGCGAACGACAGGGTTTGAGGCAGGCGCCATGGCCGGGTCGGGATCTCTCAACTGAGCTGTGAAATTCAAACCGCGATCCGCAGCATAGGCCAACGGAGCAATTTTTGGCGGTGAAGCCTTATGGCGCAATTGGTTCCATGCCGACCCGCAAATCCGCTTCCCACGTTCCGCGATCGCGCTGATGGATGCTGCAAGCCGGCCAGACTGCACTCTGTTCGGTGCAGGAGCACCGGTCTCGACCACTGACGAGCACCCGCTGGGTTCGGATGTCGCGGCGAAATGTTCGATTCGCACTCCGAACCGAGAGTAGTTGGTATTTTGAGCCCGAACATCCAGGCCGACCGCATGCAAGGGGTTGGCAGCCTTGGAAGAAGCAGGCCCGACGACAAGTCCGTCCGGGCTTTCCCATTCCCAAGAAGCCTCGTCGGCGAAACCGGATCTGCCTTCGTCAAACGCTGCAAGGCGGCGCCGTCGCACTGCGGCAAGGATACGCCGGAGCACAAGATAGACGCCCACCGATGCAAGCGTCACCACTGCGCTCAGAATGGCCAGATTTACGTCGTTTGCATACATTTCGGCAAGATAATTTGGCATTGCCGTGCCCGTGCGTTCTGGGTGTATTGCCAAGTTCATAAAGCGATGTCTGGTCATTCGCCTTGGTATTCGCCAAGGCCTTACCGCTCTCGGAGCGTCGCTTTCTTCGGGATCCTTCTGGTCCTTGCGAATTGTTGCGGATGGCGGGGCGCCGGTCGCGTTCCGATAGATCGCCGCAGTTGATATTCCGTAGCGGGCAATGGCCGACCAAGGACGCATGCAGGGCTCTGAAACGCCGGTTTGCGCCTCTGCATAGCAACCTCGCGAGAGTTCGCCGGTGCGGACAATTCGCCATTTCCGGGCTTAGGACTGTCCATCATGAACTTTAAGCTAGGTCACAGCGCACCACGGTCAACCATCAGCTCCTAGTGATCCTGCAGGCAGCCTTCGGCCAGACAAAGGGCCATTGTAGTGCCCGCTCTTCGTAGTGAAGCTGATCGTTCCTTGTTCGGTGATGCATTCCCGCCGAGATTAGAATTCGTCGTACTGTTTCGCGAAAAGTACGACGTCAATTTGCTAAGCTGATGCAAAGCATGGTGATCCCGACAGGAATCGAACCTGTGACCTACAGATTAGGAATCTGCCGCTCTATCCTACTGAGCTACGGGACCACGCGGCCAGACACATAGCCGCTTCGGATCGTTTCGCCAAGAGGCCGGCCGAAGGCAATTCGGCCGGCTTTGCGCTGCCGCTGTCAGGCGGCCAGCGCGGTTTCAGCCAGTTTCACCCAGTAGCTCATGCCGTGCGGGATGACCTCGTCGTTGAAATCGTAGGCCGGGTGGTGCAGACCGGCGGTGTCGCCATTGCCGATGAAGATGAAGGCGCCGGGGCGGGCTTCGAGCATGTAGGAGAAATCCTCGCCGCCCATCACCGGCTGGATGCCGCGGTGGACATGGGCGTCGCCAGCGACACTCATCGCGACGTCACCGGCAAACACCGTCTCTTCCGCGTGGTTGAAGGTCACGGGATAATTCGCCTGGTAGTCAACCTCGATCCTGGCCCCGAACGCGGTCGCCAGCCCGTCGCAAATGCTGCGGATGCGCTCTTCGGACTTCTTGGCGATTTCTTTTCGCAAGGTGCGCACGGTGCCGGCGATTTCGGCGGTTTCGGGGATGATGTTGTAGGCATCGCCGGCGTGGAACTTGGTCACCGACACCACCACGGCCTCGACCGGATCGGTGCTGCGCGAGGCGATCGTCTGCAAGGCGCCGACCAGTTGGCTGGTGATGACGATCGGGTCGATCGTACCGTGCGGCATCGCCGCGTGGCCGCCCTTGCCGCGCACGGTGATGGTGAATTCGGCGGTCGCCGCCATGATCGGGCCCGGGCGAATGGCGAACTGTCCGACAGGCAGGCCCGGCATGTTGTGCATGCCGAATACCCTGGAGATGTCGAAACGCTCCATCATGCCGTCCTTGACCATCTCGTTGCCGCCGCCGCCGCCCTCTTCGGCCGGCTGGAAGATCACCGCCACCGAACCGGTGAAGTTGCGCGTCTCGGCGAGGTATTTGGCCGCACCCAGCAGCATCGCCGTGTGGCCGTCATGGCCGCAGGCATGCATCTTGCCGGGGATGGTCGAGGCGTAGGGCTTTCCTGATATCTCGTTGAGCGGCAGCGCGTCCATGTCGGCGCGCAGGCCGATGGTGGGACCTTCGCCCTGGCGGCCGCGGATGATGCCGACCACGCCGGTCTTGCCGAGCCCGGTGACCACATCGTCACAGCCGAAAGCCTTCAGCTTCTCGGTGACGAAGGCGGCGGTCTTGAAGACGTCGAAGTTCAGTTCTGGCGTCTGGTGCAGATGCTGGCGCCAGCCGGCAACTTCGTCCTGCATTTCGGCGGCACGGTTCAGGATTGGCATGATGGTTCCATCTCGCTGTTGGGACGGCGGGTGTTGGCCGCTGCCTTGCAATTGTGATCGCCAGGCACTTTGCCATCTTGGCGTCACATAGAGTAAATAGCACCGCAACAATGGGGTCCGGGTTTTGAGGGTCGGACCATATGCTGGCGATCGCGTAATGAAATCTTACGGAGCCAGGGGCGACTACGGCAAGAGGCGATTTCGGATTTGATCATGCGGTACAGGCATTTCCTCAAACTATTCTCGGCTGGCACAATCGCGCTGTCGGTTGTGGCCGGGCCGGCGCTGGCCAATCCGGTGGTCGTGTTCGACCTCGGCAGCGGCAAGATCCTGCAGCATCAGGATGCGTTCAAGCG
>NZ_RZPB01000615.1:0-3583 GCF_003998535.1 Mesorhizobium sp. M7A.F.Ca.AU.002.02.1.1
ACCGTGAACAACGCATGCAGCGCACCCATCAGCATGCCGGTCAGCACCGCCGCCAGCACGCCGAGCCACAGGCTGCCGCTGAGGCTGGCAGCGGTGAAGCCTGTCATCGCCGACAAAAGCATGATGCCTTCGATGCCGAGATTGAGCACGCCGGCCCGTTCCGAGAACATTTCGCCCAGCGTTGCAAAAGCCAGCGGCGTGGCGATACGAATGATCGCGGCCAGAAAACCGACCTGGAAGATCTGTTCGAACACCGCGCTCATCGGGCAACCCCGACGCGGCGGATGCGATAGGCGGTGAACAGCAGCGCCACCAGCATGGCGAGCAGTGCAGTGCCCTGGATGACATCGCTGAGGAAGGCCGGCACGCCGGTCGCCCGCGACATCGCCTCGGCGCCGGTCATCACGGCGGCAAGGAAGATCGCCGCCGGCACGACGCCAAGCGGGTTGAGCCGCGCCAGCATGGCAACGACGATGCCGGAATAGCCGTAGCCCGGCGAGATGTCGCTCATCACCTGGAAATGCACGCCGCCGACCTCGCCGACGCCGGCCAGTCCGGCCAGCGCGCCGGACAGCAGCGCTGTCGAGATCAGCACGCGCTCGACATGGATGCCGCCATATCTGGCCGCTTCCGGGTTTTCGCCGGTGACCCTTATCCTGAAGCCGAGCGTGGTGCGCACGATCAGGAACCAGATCAGCGGTGCCGCCAGCAGCGCCACGATAACGCCGAGATGCAGCCTTGTACCTTCGATCAGCACAGGGAAATTGGCCGAATCCTCTATCGGCGGCGAGATCGGATAGCCGCTGAAGGAGTCCTTCCACGGTCCTTCGATCAGCGCCATCAGCGCGTAGTAGATGACCGAGTTGAGCAGCAGCGAACTGACGACATCGTCGACCTTGAATTTTACCCTGAGGGTCGCCGGCACCAGCGCGACCGCGGCCCCGGCCGCAGCGCCTGCGACCGCCATCAACACCATGGCGAGCGGTCCCGGCATCGGGATGGCGCCGACAAAGCAGCTGGCCACCGCGCCGGCCAGCAATTGACCCTCGGCGCCGATGTTCCAGAATTTTGCCCGGAAGGCGACCGCCACCGCCAGTCCGGTGAAGATCATCGGCGCGGCGCGCACCATCGTTTCGGTGATCGCATAGCTGTCGCCCAGCGAGGCCGTGAACATCACGCCATACGCATCGAGCACGCCGGCGCCGGCCAGCGCGATCAGGCCACTGCACAGGACAAGCGTCGCGCCGATAGCCAGCAGCGGCAAAGCGAGGTTGAACCAGGCCGGCGTAGAGGTGCGGACTTCCAGGCGAAACATCAGCTGTGCCCCTCCGCCCCGGTCATCATCAGGCCGAGCTGTGCGATCGTTGCATCGGCGCTGTCGAGCGTGCCGACAATGCGGCCCTCATACATCACCGCGATGCGATCGCAGAGCACCAGCAGCTCTTCCAGATCCTCGCCGATGACGATGATGCCGCAGCCCTTGGCCCGCATGTCGAGGAACTTTTCGTGGATGAAACGCGCCGCGCCGATATCGAGCCCGCGCGTCGGTTGCGAGACGATCAGAACCTTCGGGTCGAAGGCCAGTTCGCGTGCCAAGAGCGCCTTCTGCAGATTGCCGCCGGACAGCGCTCCCGCGCGGGTCATCGGCCCGGGGCACCTTATATCATAGGCCTTGATCTGCTCTTCCGCGAAGGCGCGGATCGTATCCGGCTTGAGCAGGCCCTTGCTGCTGAACGCGGCGGTGCCGATGCGCGGCAACACCATCGAATCCGCGAGCGGCAGGTTGGTAACCAGCCCCGTCGTCATACGGTCTTCCGGGATGCGGCCAAGACCGAGCGCCTGCACTTCGCGCGGCGAAAAGCGTGAGACTTTCTGGCCGGCGATCGTCATCCGGCCGGCGTCAGGTACGCGCACGCCGGAGATGACCTCCGCCAGCGCGCGCTGGCCATTGCCCGACACGCCGGCAATGCCGAGGATCTCGCCTGCACGCACGGCAAGCGACACGTCGCGCAGCGCCGTACCCGAATGACGCGAGGTGGAAATGCCGTCGAGGGTCAGCACCGCAGCACCGGGCGTCGACTGTCCCCGCGCCGGCGGCACGATCTCATGGCCGCACATCAGTTGCGCCATTGCGGACGATGTCGTGTTGGCGGGATCGTCGACGCGGCCGGCGACGCGCCCATGCCGCAGCACTGTGCAGCGATGCGTCAGTGCCCGCACCTCGTTGAGCTTGTGCGAAATGAAAATGATGCCGAGCCCTTGCGCCGCCATCGACCGCAACGCCGAAAACAGCCCGTCGACCTCGCTCGGCGCCAGCACCGCCGTCGGCTCGTCGAGGATCAAGAGCCTGGCGCCGCGAAACAGTGCCTTGACGATTTCGAGCCGCTGCTGCTCGCCGACCGACAGCGCCGAGACCGGAAGATCGGGATCAAGCGTCAGCCCATGCTGGCGGCCGATCTCGGCCAGCCGCGCCAGCCCGCCGGCGCGGTCGATCCGCCCTGTCTTGCCGGGAATGCCTATCAGCAGGTTCTCCAGCACCGTCAGCCTTGGCGCCAGATGAAAATGCTGGTGCACCATGCCGATGCCGGCGGCTAGCGCATCGGCGGAACTTGTGATCCGCACCGGCCTGCCCTGGATGAGAATCTCGCCGGCGTCGGGCGCATAGGCGCCGAACAGCACGTTCATCAGCGTCGTCTTGCCGGCGCCGTTCTCGCCCAGCAGCCCGAGGATCTCGCCCGGCGCGACGCTAAGGTCGACAGCCTCGTTCGCCTTGACGGCGCCGAAGTGTTTGGTGATGCCGCGCATTTCGATGAGGGGGGCGGACAAGGGGGCTCCTGAACGTACGGGCTTTGCGATTCAGCTTTGATTGAGAGGAATGCGCTGCACCCCCCTCTGGCCTGCCGGCCATCTCCCCCTCAAGGGGGAGATTGGATGTCATATCGGCTTTCGCCAATTTTCTTGAAAGAACAGCGCGTCGCCGAAACTGCTAATCTCCCCCCTTGAGGGGAGATGTCCGGCAGGGCAGAGGGGGGCGCCTAGCGCCAGCCCCTCAAACCAGAACTCAATCCGAAACCGGCGTGTTCTCGTCCACGTCGACGCGGAAATTGCCTTCGAGTATCTCGGCTTTCTTCTTTTCGACCAGCTCCTTCACGTCCGCCGGCAGCGTCTTGTCGAACTTGTGGTAAGGCGCCAGATGCGAGCCGCCCTTGGCCATGCGCGAGAAGTCGCCATAGTCCTGCGCGGTGAAGACGCCGGCCTTGACCAGCTTGATCGCCTGTTCGACCGTCGGATACATGTCCCAGACCGGGCCGGTGATGACCGTATCCGGGCCGAGACTCGATTGGTCGGACATGTTGGAGATGGCAAGGATCTTCTTGTCGACCGCCGCTTCGATGACACCGAAGCGCTCGGCATAGATGACGTCGACACCGGCGTCGATCTGCGCGACCGCCGCTTCCTTGGCCTTGGGCGGATCGAAGAAAGAGCCGATGAAGGCGACCTTCTTCTTGATGTTCGGGTTGACCTCCTTGGCGCCGGCGAAGAAGGCGTTGACCAGCCGGTTCACTTCCGGAATGCCCATCGC